>CAZUXX010000264.1:0-5750 GCA_964624215.1 uncultured Planctomycetaceae bacterium | reverse complement strand
TGCTGCCTGATCCTGGTGGGGAGCGTCAGTCACTCACGGGCATGCAGACTCGTGGCGTCCGGATGCAATCGAGGCCGGCCAGCTCTCGGTTGGCGGCTCGGACCTGCCCCTCGGTCGTCCTGTGAGTCATGATAACGAGGGGCACAATCGAGATTGCGGCGGACGCGTCGGGATCCGGCGCTTCGTGCTGAATCACCGAGGCGATGCTGATGCCGTTGCGACCGAGGACGTCGGTGATGTCGGCCATGACATGGGGACGGTCTTCGACGTTGAACCGCAGATAATAGCGGCGGGAGACATCTTCAGGCGGCAGCAGCCCCGGCGGGTTGTCGACTGGTGTCAGTGAGAGTCGGGGGAAGGTCAACTGTGCCCGACCGATCGCGATATCGACGAGGTCCGCGACGACGGCGGACGCTGTCGCCATCTGCCCGGCTCCCATCCCGGAGAACCACGCGCGACCGACCGCGTCGCCGACGAGCCCGATCATGTTGTAGGGACCGTGCGTCTGGGCGACCGGGCGTTCGTGACGGATCAGCGTGGGCTGGGTGTGCAGTTCCAGCCGGTTCTCGTGCAGTTTTGCCGTTGCAAGCAGCTTGACGGCGTACCCGAGTTCGTTGGCATATTGCAGGTCGGCCAGTTCGATCGTGTCGAGTCCCTGCACGATGAACTGCTCGGGGGTGATGCGGACGCCGTAGGCCAGTTGAACGAGGATTCCGAGTTTCTGGGCGGCATCGGTGCCGTCGACGTCGAGAGCCGGATCGGCTTCGGCGTAGCCCATTTCCTGTGCTTTCCGAACCGCAGCGTCATACGACTCGGAATTGTGGAACATTTCCGTGAGGATGAAGTTGCTCGTCCCGTTCAGAATCGCCTCAATCGCCTGAATCTCGTTGCCCGTCATCGCCTGGCTGAGGACGTGAATGATCGGGCACCCTCCGGCGACGGCAGCTTCGAAGGCGATACAGCGACCGAGTTCACGGGCCAGCGCGAAGAGTTCGGGGCCATGGGCACACAGCAGGGCCTTGTTCGCCGTGACGACGTTTTTCCCTGCCCGCAATGCGGCTTCGACGATCTCCCGGGCCGGTGACAGGCCGCCGATCAGTTCGAGGACGACATCGACATCGTCGGCGGTGGCGACCGACAGGGGGTCGTCGGTCAGCTGATCAGGGGGAACGTCAACGTCGCGTGGTCGAGTGAGATTCCGAACCGCAACGCGCTGCAGGGTCAGTTCGCGCCCCGCGCGTGTCGCGAGCATCCGGGATCGTCCCCCGAGAATTCGCGCAACTCCGGAACCGACGGTTCCCAGCCCGATTAAACCGATTCGCAACGGCCGATTTTGATCCAACTCAGCTCTCCGACAGGTCTGCCGCGACACGCGGCTGCAGACGGTCGGTGACAGTAGAGGCTGCCAAGTCGAGCGTCAACGACGTTGCATGGCGCGGGCCGGTCCGAAGCGGGGAATCGACGGGCGCAATCGCTTGGAAACGAGGCGAACCGGTGATTGGTGGCCACTCTGTACGGCAGGCTAGGCGGACGCGGCAGCGGGTTCGAAGCTGATCCGGGAGGAGAGCTTCATCTTGAGGTAGCGCTCTCCTTTGGCATCGTAGAAGTACAACACGTTGTGGTCGGCTGCCCACAGGGCAGAGAGCCGCACGAGCCGCGGGCCGAGCACGAAGAAGTTCAAACCGCAGGGTTTGCCGTGCTTGATGAGCTGATATTCCTCGAGGCGGGACTGCTCGGGGAGGAGGTTTTCTTTTTCGCAGAGAGTCAGGTGAACGAATTCCCGGAGCTCCTGAAGAGTCGTCAGTGGCACGGGGCAATCGACCATGAAATCTCCACTTCGGGGGACAGGATCCTGTTGAGGAGGTGGCCAGCGGCGACGCGCCGTGGCCGGGGCGGGCGCACTGGCCGTGGATCCGTTCAAATGCTCCAATCCCGTATCGGTTGGCAGCCGGGGCCATCTTGGACGGTGACGCGCGCCCCTGCTCATTCCCCAAGACGGGCGCAGGTGGCGAAACCGTTACATGCTGATCGAGCGCCCCGACAGAGGGGTCCGATTCGACAAACTGTGCGGGCGACAACAATTACGGAGCGCTGTGAATCACTTTCGCGACCAGAATCGCCGCGCGTGGGACCGGCTGGTGCAGGAAGGCAGCCAGTTCGCACGCGTGGCCACCGATGAGGAATGCGCTGCGCCACTGAAGACGCTGGACACCCGAGGCTGGCTGCCCGCGACGGTCGAGGGACTCGATGTATTGTGCCTCGCCTCTGGCGGTGGCTGGCAGGCTGTGCTGTATGCGGTGGCCGGGGCGCGTGTGACGGTTGTCGACCTCAGTTCGGAGATGCTGGCACTCGATGACCGCGAAGCCCGGCGGCGGGGCGTCACCCTCCGAACGGTTCAGGCGTCGATGGATGACCTGTCACCCCTTCCCGACACGGGCTTTGACATTGTTCACCAGCCGGTCAGCACGTGTTATGTCCCTTCGGTGGAGGCGGTCTATCGGGAGGTGAGCCGGGTTCTGCGCCCGGGGGGGCTGTACATCAGCCAGCACAAGCAGCCGACGAGCCTGCAGATTGTCGACCGGGATCGACGCGACCGTTACATCGTGGGGGTGCCGTACTATCTGGATGGACCGCTCCCTCCGGTGACGGATCAGTCGTACCGGGAACGGGGGACCGTCGAGTATCTGCACCGGTGGGAACAGCTCGTCGGAGCATTGTGTCGCGCCGGATTCGTGATTGAAGACATCACCGAGCCCCGGCGGGGGGATCCGAAGGCTCATCCGGGACACTTTCGACATCGCGGAATGTTCGTGCCGCCGTACGTGCGGATCAAGGCCCGCCGGCTGGAGTCTGCTGCCCGGACGTCTGCTGTCCACTCGATCTGGACTCCGCACAGTTAACGTGCGGGGGGAATGGACTTTCGTCCGCTGGACGACCTTTCTGCTTCGCCAACGACCGTCCGTCTATCAGCATCCTGAAGGGAGGGCCGACGCGGCTGACAGGGCTTAACGGTGTTCCGGACAGCCCTGTTCAGAAATGGACGGACCCGCTTCGGAACCGACGGGAAGATGACTCAATACGCGATTTGCCGGTCCGGACAGTGAGTGGTTCCGGGATGGAGACGGTCCCCGGGGGACGCTGTCTGGACGTTCACAGGGGAGGCACAGGCTTTGCAATGTCGAGTGTCGCAACGAACCCCTTACCGGAGGACGATCCCATGAAGGTTCGCGAAATCATGACAAGCGACGCGGAATGCGTCCGTCCGAGCGATACGTTACGAGAAGCCGCCACTCTGATGAGAGATCTCGATGTGGGGGCCCTGCCAGTTTGCGGTGACGACAACCGGCTGGCGGGGATGATTACCGACCGGGACATTGCCATTCGGGCGGTTGCAGAAGGGGGCGACCCTGACAGCGTGACCGTCGGAGAGGTGATGACGCCCGAGATCGTGACCTGCTATGAGGATGACTCGCTCGCCCAGGCGGCAGACATCATGGAACGGAAGCAGATCCGTCGTCTGGTGGTTCTGAATTCGGACAAACAACTGGTCGGAATTCTCTCGCTGGGAGACGTGGCTGTGCGCGGTGCCAGTGACCAGTTGAGTGCGGAAGCACTCGAAGAGATTTCAAAGCCGGTCCCCGTCTGAGGGCAGTTGGTTACTGCTTCAAGGACAGTGAGGCTCCGTCACCGGATTGCGGTCCGGCGTCGGAGTCTTCGCCTGATGTCGCGCCGCTCGCACGGGCTCCCTGCCTCATCTCGAACAGAAACCGGGAGGGGACTGTCGGGCGCAGTTTGCCCCATTTGCGGCGGAACTTGGCCCGAGTGAGTGCCAAATGCTGCTGAGCACGGGTGATGCCGACGTAGCAGAGTCGGCGTTCTTCGGCGATTTCGCGTTCTGTGGCTTCGACGGAGCGTTTGTGGGGAAGCAGTCCTTCTTCCATCCCGACCAGGTAGACACGAGGGAACTCAAGACCTTTTGCACTGTGGAGAGTCATCAGTTTCACAGCATCCTCGGCCGCCCGCTGCTCCTTCTCCTTTGGATCTTCGGGGAGTTCGATGGCCAGTCCGCTGAGGAAGTCCCCGAGTGACGGTTCGGAAGCTGCGTCGACGTACTCCCGCACTGTTTGCACAAGTTGCTCGACCATCTCGGTGCGGGCGAGTGCCTGTTGCGGGTCCTTGTACTGCTTTTCGATCTCCGACTCGTAGCCGATTTCGTCGATCAGCTGGCGGAAATGATGTTCCATCCGGCGTGGTTCTGCGCGGAAGCGGGAGCGAAACGTCTCGAGCAAACGCTCGAATCTCTCAATTGCCGCGAGCGATTTGACGGGTAACTGGCCGCCATCCGTGATCTGCCGGGCTGCCACCCAGAAGGAAACGCCATTCTTGACGGCGTGAGTGACCACCTTGTCGACGGTCGCGTTGCTGATCCCGCGCGCGGGCGTATTGACGATGCGCAGCAGGGACGTCTCGTCGGAGGGGCGGTCTATGACCTTCAAGTAGGCGAGGAGATCGCGGCTCTCCTTGCGATCGAAGAAGGACTGGCTGCCAGTCATGACGTAGGCGAGCCCGGCCCGTCGCAGTTCTGCTTCGAAGACGCGGGGCTGCTCATTGGTCCGGAAGAGGATGGCGAAGTCCCTCAGCGGCACCTTCTGGACCTGGTGGAGGTGCCTGATCTCGCGAACGATCAGTTCTGCTTCGAGCTGCTCGTCGTCGTATTCGAGAAAGCGGACGGGTGAGGCAGATCCTTTTGCTGCCCGCAGAACCTTCCGGTGACGGTCGCGGTTCCATTCGACGAGCCGGTTGGCGTGGTCGAGAATCTCGGCAGTGCAGCGGTAGTTGTCTTCGAGCCGGATGATTTTCGTTCCGGGGAACTGCCGGGAGAAATTGAGGATGTGGGAGACTTCGGCCCCGCGCCAACCGTAAATCGACTGATCATCATCTCCCACGACGCAGAGATTGTGGTGGGGCTTAACGAGGGCTTCGATCAGCCGGAACTGGATGCGGTTCGTATCCTGATATTCGTCGATCTGGACCGAGTCGAAACGCTGCTGGTGGCGTGCAAGGACATCGGGATGTTCGGTAAACAGCTGATCGGTCAGGAGGAGCAGGTCGTCGAAGTCGACGGAGCCCGTTGCCCGGAGTTTCTCCTGGTAGCGGCGGTAGCCCATGGCCGCGAGAAACTCCTTGTCATCCTCGGCGACGTCGGCGGCCTGGCGAGGCGGGACAGCGGCTGACTTCCAGCGGCTGACGATCGAGAGCAGATCGCCGGGTTTGAGGGACTTTTCGGTGACGCGGATATCTCGCAGAACGCTGCGGGCGATCGACTCCTGGTCTCCCCGATCGAGGATGGCGAACGACCTGGGATACCCGAGATGTTCGATGTCCTGCCGCAGGACCCGGACACAGAAGGCATGAAACGTCGAGATGTGCGGCCGTTGCCTCATGCGGCCGCCCAGAAGCTCGCGCGTCCGCTCGAGCATTTCGCGAGCGGCTTTGTTGGTGAATGTTACCGAGAGAATGCGATCCGCCGGAGTTCCCGTGCGACTCAGTTCGGCCATTCGATGAGTAATGACCCGCGTCTTGCCGGTGCCGGCGCCGGCAAGAACCAGCAACGGGCCAGACAGCGTCAGAACCGCAGCGCGCTGCGAGGCATTCAGGTGGCGGAGGTGATCCATCACAACGAAGCGGGGCGTCCGGGCCGAAAATCAAATTCAAGCAACAGAGAGGCGACGGTGCCGGCGGGCGTGGCA
>CAZUXX010000263.1:0-5779 GCA_964624215.1 uncultured Planctomycetaceae bacterium | reverse complement strand
ATCAGCGCGAATGGAGCTGGAAGGCGCTCACCGACTGGGTCAATCGTCACTTCAGCCAGAACCTCAACGATCGGGAACTGAAGAAAATCGCCGGGGAGGGAGCCGGCGAAAGCGACATTGACCGCGATGCGCTGCACCGGTTCATCTTCCAGCGGGCAAAAGAATCACTCTCGCGTGTCGATTTCTCCGACCTCGATGTCATTCTGCATGAGGACTTCCCGTATCAGCAGTTGTGCGGCTGGCTCCGTCTGCAGTTCGGTCTGGAGCTGGCACCGGCAGAACTCCAGTCGTTCGAGGAACCGTCGCAGGCGGCCGAATACATCGGTCAGAAGGCCCGCGATCACTACCGGGAGAAGGAAGTCAGCTTCCCGGTCGCAGTCGCGATGACGCGCTTCGCCAGCGAGCGGACCGTCGACCGTCCCGCACTCGTCGGCTGGGCAAACGCCCGGTTCGACACGCAGCTCACCGAGAACGATCTGAAGGAAAAGGAACGCGACCAGATCTACGGACTGCTGGAAGACCGCAGCCGGTCGTTCTTCCCCAATCGCGACGTCGACGCCGAAGTCTCGCAACTGCTGGACAGGGCGTGGAACGGCGACGACGGACCGGAAGCCATCCGCGATAACGCCACCCTCCAGGAACTGATCGCTCTGGCGAACCGCGAGTTCGAAGGGTCGCTGGATCTCGACCAGATCCAGCCCCTCGACAAGGAACATGTCCGCCAGGCGGTCCTGCAGTCCTACGACCGCCGCTTCCGTCCCGAGTTCGGACACGCCGAGCGGATGCTGCTGCTCGACGTGCTCGACCATGCGTGGAAGGACCACCTGTACTACATGGATCATCTGCGGGCCAACATCGGTCTGGTTGGCTACGCCCAGAAGGACCCCAAGGTCGAGTACAAGCGGGAGGGCATGAAGGCCTTCGAACAGATGTGGGATGGCATCGGCGAACGCGTGACCGCTGCGATCTTTCGCCTCGAAACCGAAAGCCCGCAGTTCGTCGGTTCACTGTGGCAGATCTCCGAAGCGACGCACCGTGCGGCAGCCCCTGCAGTCGAAGAGTTCCAACAGAGCAGTTCCTCTTCGGGGGCAGCCGCCGAAGGCTTCCAGCCGGAGCCGGGCCAGCAGGTGCAGACCATCGAACCGATCCGCAACCGGGTCGAGAAGGTCGCCCCGAATGCCCTGTGTCCGTGTGGTTCGGGCAAGAAGTACAAGAAGTGCTGCGGAGCACTCGAGTGAGCAACTGGCAGCAGGCGGGCCGGCGACTCGACGAAGCCGGCCCGCCGATGCCGCCCGAAGACGCAATTTCTGCCGATTCACCCGGCGACAACAACTCCGGAACGCGTCTCAGTTCCCTTTGACGCCCCCTTCGCCCCGCTGCGTCTTGTACTGAACACTCGCCTCGGCAAGGAACCGCCGCTCCTCATCCGTCAGCGAATTCATCCCCTGCTGGTGTACTTTGTCCAGCAGTTCGTCGACCCGGCGGGCGGTGGCAGCCCGGGCTTCCAGTTCCCGCTCGCGGCGGGCCGCAGCTCGGTTCTGCTTCCACTGCGTCCAGAACCCCGGACGCGGAGCTTCCGGTTCGACCGGCTCCTCCAGCGGGCCGTACCCATCAGCAAAGTCGTAGCCGGCGTAGCCTTCCCCGTAGATGTCGTTGATCTGCTGGTGGAAGAACTCCTGGATGTTCATCAGCACCAGGAAGAACCCCAGGAAGACGACCATCGTCTGATCGATCAGCAGACCGACGAAGGCCAGGATGGCCCCGGCAATCCACCCGACACGCACCGACAGCCCTTTGGCCTGGTTCCACCCCATGCTCCGGGCGAGGATGGCCCGCAGCATCTGTCCGCCATCCAGCGGGAAGGCCGGGATCAGGTTGACCAGCAGCAGCAGCCAGTTGAGCGCAAACGTCAGGATGAGAACATCGCGCCACAGCGGTTCTCCCAGGCTGCCGATCGGGAGATAGATCGGGCTCAGCGATTCGCGCAGCAGATCCGCCTGCAGCACAGCCGGCAGCGTCAACAGACAGATCACAATCTGTGAAATCGGCCCGGCCGCAGGGGTCCAGAACCGCGAGGTGAACGTCGGTGCCGGCCGAGTGAAGGCCAGCCCCCCCAGGGGCCAGAGCAGGATCTCGTCCCCATCACCTCCGGTCAGGTGGGCCGCCGCGATGTGGAAGAACTCGTGCACCAGCGTGGTGACGAACAGAATCGCACCGCACAGCAGCCCCGACTCCCAGCCCAGCCAGTGCACCAGCAGCAGGAAGACCAGCGGGTACCAGATATTGATGCGAACCCGGACCCCGCCCCATGTCCCGAGGGGAATGGCCCAGCGGCTGAAACCGAGATCAGGCTGCATGACGCTCTTTCTCCACCCGCGCGGGCTCCCGACTCCGGAGATTGCCCTCCGTCATGCTAGCACCGGGGCAGGCAGGCGACAAATTGCCTCATCACGGGATTCCCGGAGAAGTCGCGACTCGGAACAGTCCGGATCGACAAGAGGAATCAGACTCGGGCTTTCAGCCGCTTCAGAGGAACACGCTGAAAGCACGACCAGCCTCGCAGACCCGGGGACACAACACACAGAAACACCACGATCGCCGTTCTCACCAACAAACCGGCGGTGCCCCCCGCCGTTCAACCATCCTCAGCGGATGCGGCGCATTCGCAGGACATCCGGATAGAACGGGACAACGTAAGAGGGGTAGTCCTCTTCCTTCCCACCCGTCGTCGTCCGATGACTGACAATCCCGAACCCGCGCCCATCGTTGAGGAACGGCTGCCCGTGCGGCCAGTAGATCCAGAACGCTTTGCCAACCAGGTACTTCTCGGGCACGGTCTGTCTGGGACGCCAGAATCGTCCGTCACTGCTGCGTGGACTGTTGTCCCCCAGGGCAAGGTAACCGTCTTCCGGGATGGCGATATCGACCCGGTCAAAGCTCGGATCCCGCTGCAAATGATCCTGATACTGCTGCCACCAGGCGTCAGGGTCGCTCAGAGCCTCCTGCAACAGTTCCAGAGACCAGCGGCTCTCCGTCGCCGGACCGCGGTAATAAATGTCGCGTTCGAGCAGCAGCTTGCCAACCGATCCGGTGGCACCCCGCAACGCGATTCCGACCGGGGCCATGTCGCTCCACTGAGGCATCCGCCGCGGCGCGGTGGCAGGACGATCAAGCGTAGCCGCCTCGCCAAATTCAATGAGATCGTCGTCAATCCACAGCAACAGGCGATCATCGACATTCGCGAACCGGAAGTCGTATTCCCCCGAACCGCTGATACCTGTCGCAGCACGGGCGAGTTCCTTCTCGGCCGTCAGTGACAGATGAGTCGCCACTTCGCTGAGCACCGCCTCCCCCCTCGACAGATCGATGCGGCAGCGATACCACCAGACCCCCTCACACAGTTCAAGAACCAGCTCCCCCCCCTCCGCGACCTCGTCGACGGTGACCACTCCGCTCACGGTCAATTCGCCGGTCCAGAATGCTCCCGTCTCGACGCCGCTCGGGTCGGCCGCTTCGGCACTCCCCCCCAGACCACGCCCCCAGATTGCGTTATATCCGCACATGTCACTGATGAGCCGCGGTCGCGGACGCGGCGGCTGTCCTGCAGCGATCCGCTGCCAGTCATCCACAGTCGGAACGATATGGCGGTATCGCAACCAGACCTCCTCAGACGTCGCCTCCCCCAGTGTGTGCACCCGCTTCGAAGGATCGAAGGTCCAGCGATCGTCCGGATTCCACATCCCCGACGAGATCTCGGCGTCGGCATTGCGGCGAACCCCTGCCCACCGCCGCGGCCAGTCGGCCTGCTCCAGAGCCTCTGATTGATAGGCCTCGTCGTACACAGGGATCTGCAGCAACCGCTGCTTTTCGGGTGGCTTGCGCAGATTCTCGGCAGTTCCGTCTTCACGCAGCCGGAAGACGTCACCCCCATCCAGCCGGATCGTCTCACCAGGGAGACCAATCAGCCGCTTGATGAAGTTGGTCGCCGGTCCGAGGGGATATTTGAAAACGAAGACATCCCAGCGATCGGGCGAGCCGAGTTCATACGGAAACTTGTTAACGAGGATGCGGTCCCCGTTGAAGGCCCGGGCCTCCTTCATCTCGTCGTTGGGGAAGTAACAGTTCGGACAGATCGCTCCCTCGATCCGGGACCCGGGAATCAACCGGCCAGAGTCGCGGGTCACTTCAGAACTCGCTCCCACAACCAGCGGAAACTTGCACTCGACGCAACACATCTCCTTGTTGCGGCCATAGAGCGTCGGTGCCATCGAGCCGGTCGGAATAACGAACGCTTCAGCCTCGAAGGTGCGGAAGACCAGCGCCAGCACGAAGGCGAAAACGATCTGCTCGAACGTGTCGCGCCAGCTCTCGGGACGCTTTTCAGGCTCGGGTTTGGCGTCGACGCCCAACTTGTCCGCAATCAGCTTGTGAAATTTCACGCTTCGGTCCTTCCAGGCTGCTCGCTCATCGCAGTACCCGGGACGTTTCAGGGTGCATGCTTCCCCGGTATTGCCGAGGCCCCGTCCGGCACGCTGCCGAAGGGTTGTCGTCTGCGGGAGGAGTCCCTTGCCGCAATCGCCGGCGACGGTCCGTCGATCCGTGTGCGGACGCGTCCGTCGATTGTGAGATCAGCGGACAAAGACGCAAGGCCGACGGTCAACGAATTCCATGACCTCGCCAGCGCTCAGTGAATGTAGCGGATTCGGTACGGATCCGGGATGCGGACGGTCTGCGATGCATCCCAGGGGACCCGGGCCTGCCGCGACGGAAGATGCACAAGAAACGGCCGACCAATCAGCATCGACCGCGGCACCGCGGGATTCTCCCACTCGCGGCTGTCCAGCGAAACCGGACTGTTGTCCCCCAGCACGAAAAACTCATCGGCACCCAGGCGGCACCTGGCACCGCCTCCCTTCTCGGGCGGCGTGTAGTAGATGTCCCGGTCCAGCCGGACATCGAACAGATCGAAGTCGGCTCCTGCAGCCCCCAGACGCACCGGATGCTTCGGAAGCGGTGAGCGGGGACCTGCGTGTGCATACCGCAACGGCTCGAACACCAGCGCCCCGTCAACCGCCAGCAGCACCTGGCGGTCGAAGATCGAGCAAATGATTTCCACCGGACGCCCGGCCTCAAACGGGGCAGGGCATTTGGCAAATCGAAGAACCGCGGGCTTCTCGTCAGCCACGAGCCAGGCCTCACCAGCCGCCAGATCAATCACACACAAAAACTCATGGTCTCCATCATGCAGGCTGACGGCGAACAGACCCCGCACCTCCCGCGGTTCAAGCCGACAGGAGACCATCAATTCGTGGATCGGGAACTGCGTCGCGTCGTCCTGGTCACGGTTGTAGCTGCACACATCGCTCAAAAGCGGGGTGTGGGACTCTTGATACAATGTCCGCAGGGCGCGAACGGCAGCCCGCACCTGGCGATCTTCCCGAGGCGCCTCGGCAGCGCGGGAGTTCCAGCGCTCAATCTGCTGTTTCGAGACCGCCCCGGTGGCCCGCAGCTGACACCGTTCCTCATCGAAAACAAACCCGTCGGTCGCAACACGCGGTCGTGGCCAGTCCGCTGGCCAGACATCGAGCGAAACGTCAGTTCGGTGCTGCCCACCGGACGCAATCCAGTGCCGGTAGACAAGCCAGTCCAGCTCCGGATCGTAGACCGGTGGAAGCGACTTCTCGGGAGCCCGGCTGGCAAATCGGCCCTCTCCCCGAACCCAGTGCGATGCACTGCTCGCGGCAACCCACCGGGGCTGCCAGTCGTCGACCTCACCAGA
>CAZUXX010000262.1:4515-5792 GCA_964624215.1 uncultured Planctomycetaceae bacterium | reverse complement strand
TGGGTGACGGGGGCGCGGCGAACGATCCCCACGAGAACGGGCAGAACCTCGGCACACTGCTCGGTTCCATCCTGCGAATCGACGTCGATCACAAGGAGGACGGGAAGGCCTATGCGATTCCGAAGGACAATCCGTTTGTGAATGTTGAGGGTGCGCGGCCGGAAATCTACGCCTACGGCATCCGCAACGTCTGGAGGATCGCGTTCGACCGCGAAACCGGCGAGCTGTGGGCCGGTGAAGTCGGGCAGAATCTCTGGGAGGAGATCATCCTCGTCACCAAGGGTGGGAACTACGGCTGGAATTACGTGGAAGGGACTCACCTGTTCGGGGCGAAGGAACCGCCGGAGGATCTCGAACTGATCCCGCCGATCTGGGAGTACGATCACCAGGTTGGCAAGTCGATCACCGGCGGCCATGTCTACCGTGGCAAGAAGCTGCCGGACCTGGTTGGCAAGTACCTGTACGCCGACTACGTCACAGGCCGCCTGTGGGCACTGGACTACGATCGCGATGCGAAGAAAGTCCGCGCGAACTACTCGATCCCGACCGACTCGCTGCTGCCGGTGATCTCCTTTGGCGAAGACGCAGCGGGCGAGGCCTACTTCATGATTGTTTCACCGAGCGGGCAGGGGATCTACACGTTCGAGAAGCAGTCGGAGTGAGGTGTCCGTCACTCGCAGAGTGACGCCAGACGGCGCGATCGCCAGTTCGCCGGGCATCCGCCGGATGACTTCATGGCAATTCGCGACCCGGTCGCCCTCCGGCGGCCGGGTCGCTTTGTGTATGACCGCCGCTCTCTCCGTTCGGCGGAATCGATGGCGGCGGCGAGAATCCGGAGGGGGACGATGTACTCGCGGGATTCAGGCTGCGTGTGACCGGATGGTCCGACGCGGCGGAGTGAACCGTCTGCCGCGGAAGTGCCGGTTGCTCTCCAGTGAACCGTCACGGATAATCGAAAACTGATTCATCCCCGCCTGACGTTCGATGGGTTGAAAGGGAGAATGATGCATCCGCAGCGCGAGTTCGAACTGCTCACGACCCGGCGTCACTTCTTCAGCCGTACTGCGACCGGAATCGGTACGGCAGCTCTGGCCTCGCTGCTGAATCCCCAATTGTTTGCGGAGGCGGTAAATCCGCAGGGAGATCCCAGCCTGCCGGGGGCGACGCACTTTGCTCCGACAGCCAAGCGGGTGATCTACCTGTTCATGTCGGGTGCCCCGTCGCAGCTGGATCTGTTCGACTACAAGCCCAAGCTTGACGAGCTGTTCGACACCGAT
>CAZUXX010000262.1:0-4505 GCA_964624215.1 uncultured Planctomycetaceae bacterium | reverse complement strand
GATGACCTCCGGCCAGAAACGGTTTCCTATCGCGCCGTCGAAATTCAAATTCGCGCAGCACGGTGAATCGGGGGCCTGGGTCAGTGAACTGATGCCCTACACAGCGACGATGGTCGACGAACTGTGCTTCGTCAAAAGTGTCCATACCGAAGCGATCAACCACGACCCCGCCATCACGTACATTCAGACAGGTTCCCAGATTCCCGGCCGGCCTTCGCTCGGCGCCTGGCTGTCGTACGGTCTGGGTTCGATGAACCAGAACCTGCCGGCCTTCGTCGTTTTGCACTCGTCGTGGACAGGCCGCAAGTCGGCACAGGCCCTGTATGAGCGGCTGTGGGGAACGGGGTTTCTCCCGAGCGAACATGCCGGGGTCTCGCTGCGTTCACAGGGAGACCCGGTGCTGTTTCTGTCGAATCCGCCCGGGGTGAGCGGGACATCCCGCCGGAGGATGCTGGATGCACTGGCAGAGCTCAACCAGCAGCAGTACGAGGCTCTGGGGGATCCGGAAATCAACACCCGCATCCAGCAGTACGAAATGGCGTACCGAATGCAGTCGTCAGTCCCCGAGTTGACCGACTTCTCCCAAGAGACGAAAGCGACGCTCGACATGTACGGCCCCGAGGTCCAGACACCGGGGACGTTCGCGGCCAACTGCCTGCTGGCACGGCGACTGATCGAAAGAAACGTGCGGTTCGTCCAGGTGTTCATCCGCGGCTGGGACCAGCATGGCAACCTGCCCGGCGACATCACGAACCAGTCACGCGACGTTGATCAGGGGCAGACCGCGCTGATCAAAGATCTGAAGCAGCGAGGGCTGCTCGAGGACACACTGGTGATCTGGGGTGGCGAGTTCGGACGGACCGTCTATTGCCAGGGGGGGCTGTCCCGGGAGAACTACGGCCGCGACCACCACCCGCGGTGTTTCACGATCTGGATGGCGGGAGGTGGTGTGAAGCCTGGGATCACGTACGGCGAGACAGACGATTTCAGCTACAACGTCACCGAGAACCCGGTGCACATTCACGACCTGAACGCGACGATCCTGCACACGCTGGGAATCAACCACAAGCAGTTGACGTATCGCTTCCACGGGAACGTCGTCCACGACATTCTGATCTGACGCGGAGTCCGCTGGCTCAGAGGAGATTCAGCTTCTTGGGCCGGGTCGCCGGCGGGCGGCTGCACTCGGCGCAAATCCCGTCGACCTCCATCCGGTGACCTTCCATTCGGAAGCCGTATTCCTTCGAGATCTGCTCGAGGATCTGCGCAATGTCGGCGCTGTGAAACTCAATCAGGTCGCCACAGCGTTTGCAGATGAAGTGATCGTGCTGCGGATATCCGTAGTCGTGCTCGTAGACTTCCCGCTCGTCCTGGCGCGCGACGCGGCGAATCAGACCGGCGTCGACCATTTGCCCGAGGGTCCGGTAAATCGTGGAGCGACTGACGCGACGACCGTCGTTGCGACGGGCCAGACGCGAGATGAGTTGCTCGGCGTCGAAGTGCTCGTGGGAGTCGAACACCTCTTCGACAATGATGGAGCGTTCGCGCGTCATGCGCAGCCCCTTGGTCGCGAGGAACTCGCGGTATTTTTCCAGCGGAGTCACCGCCACGGCGACGGTTCCGAGATTCGACACGGTTACACCTGGGCAAACGCTGAACTTGGCTTTCGGTTCGATGAATCGCCTCGCAGACGACCGAAAAGGGCCGGTCCTGTTCCGCAAGGTCCTCGCTGACAGAGAATTCTGTCGCACTGCCTGGACCCCCATTGTAGAGCGCTCCCCCGTGTGCGGCACCCCGGGGCAGGGGAGGGCAGCGACTGCTCCCTTTCGCCCAGCCCCCATCACCACCCGGGACCGGTGGCAGGGGCTGGATGCCGGGCTGTTTGGTCAGCTGTTGAGCCCGCCCGTGCGGCCGCTTGAGCAGAGCGGAAATCCCCTCAATTCCTCGAGGGTCGAGGGGTGCCGGGCAGTGGGATTTCGCGGTCTCAGGTGGTAAAGTCGCCGTGCAAATCTGCCGGGGGTGATGGGTTTTCCGGCCGACACGAAATCACGAGGCTGCAGGCGAGGTCAGAACAGCAATGACGAAGACGCTCAACATCGGCATGATCGGCTATGGCTTCATGGGCCGCACGCACACCAACGGCTACAAGCGGGTTGGTGACTTCTTTCCCGAGCTTCAGTACCGTCCGGTCCTCAAGGCTGCCTGCGCCCGTCATCGTGAAAAGATTCAGCAGTTTGCCGACCAGTGGGGCTACGAGTCGATCGAGACCGACTGGAGGGCGCTGATTGCCCGGGAAGACATCGACGCCATCGATGTGTGTGTCCCGAACAACCTGCATAAGGAGATTTCCGTCGCGGCGGCCCAGGCGGGCAAGATGGTTTTGTGTGAGAAGCCGCTGGCGATGAATGTCGCCGAAGGGGAGGAGATGTGCGAGGCGGTCGAGAAGGCGGGTGTCGCCAACACCGTCTGGTACAACTACCGTCGCGTGCCCGCGGTGACGCTTGCCAAGCATCTGATTGATGAGGGCCGGTTGGGCCGCATCTTCCACTATCGCGCCAATTTTCTGCAGGACTGGACGATCAGTGAGGATGTCCCCCAGGGGGGGAACGCGACGTGGCGGCTCGATGTGAAAGCAGCCGGCAGCGGCGTGACCGGTGACTTGCTGGCGCACTGCATCGACACCGCCCTGTGGTTGAACGGGTCGATCACGGATGTCACGGCCATGACGGAAACGTTCGTCAAGGAGCGGACGCACGCGGAGACCGGCAAGAAGGAGCCAGTGGGCATTGACGATGCCTGCGCGTTTCTGTGTCACTTCGAGAACGGTTCTCTGGGACTGTTTGAATCGACACGCTACGCCCGTGGTCACAAGGCCCTGTACACGCTGGAGATCAATGGAGAGAAGGGTTCGCTCCGCTGGGACCTGCATGATCTGCATCGGCTCGAATACTTTGAACACAGCGCCGAAGGCGCGTTGCGTGGATGGCGTTCCATTCACGTCACCGACGGGGAGCACCCCTACATGGACAAGTGGTGGGTGCCCGGACTGCAAATCGGCTACGAGCATACGTTCGTGCATCAGGTGGCCGACTTCCTCAAGAGTCTGGAAGACGGCAGTCCCTGTCACCCGACGTTCAGGGATTCGCTCGAAACCCAGAAGGTCTGCGACGCCGTGTTGGCCAGTGCCAAGGACCGGGCCTGGCACGAAGTCGGTTGAGTCGGGGTACGAAGATTGGGGCCGGCGGAATCGCTGCCGCCGGTCCTCTGGACGTGGCGGGCTTCGAGGTCCACACCGCGACATGCCGGCTCTTTGCCAAGGCTCATCCCCCGGGCAAGACGGACTCTCCCGCAACCGCTCAAAGCGGCTGAAACGCCGATCGTCTCACCGGGGCTCTCCTTCTGCAGCGGGAGTCCACCCGTCGCCCGGGCACCGCCAGGACTCCTCCGGAAGAAGTCTATTCTTCGAGTGCGAAATCGATCGTAATCGGTTCGGTAGCGTCGGTGGGGACCTGGGCGAGCAGGCCACTCGTGATGGCGTTGGAGTATCGCTCGGGGATGGCCGAGATCCGCTTGGCTCCCGCGTCGTACTCCTCCGCTGTCGGATCGTTCTCAAAGCTTGTAATCACCACCTGATAATCGCCAGGCAGGGCACCGTCTCCCGTTGAGAAGGTCCCGATACGATAGACCCCGTTCGCGTCGATTTCCGAGATGGCAGGACGTCGACGCTCCTGACTTCCGGAGTTGAGAGGCTGGAACGTCACCGTCCCTTTGGTCAGTGGTTTCCCGCCGATGGTTACCTTCCCGGTGACGGGGATCGTCCTGGGCCGGGGTTCCGTTTGCTCAGAGCAGCCACAAATAAGGAGTGCGCAGACAATGCTCAATGCGCTGAAGTACCCACCGGCTCGCCGGCCTGACGACGCAAAAGACATCGGTGTGAATCTCCGAGAGTCCACTGGTGGCCCGGGAGCGGCGGGGGCAGCCCTCCCGGGGCCGGGTTCAAGGGGAGCTTGCTTTCATCAAGTGACTGAAACAGGACTCGGGAGGCGGGATCGCACAGAGGAACCATTACCCGCCTGCCGCGTCAGCAGGGTGGCGGTCAGAAGGCTCCGACCGTCTTGCCGTCCGCCTTGTCTCCGAGGCGGACCCACGTGGCGTAGTCGATGTTCTCGCTGATGAACCTGACCGGTCCATCACCCATTCCCATCTGAACGCCGCCTGCGTGTGCACTCATGAACCCGCCCATGTATGCGTAGCAGGTATCCACCCGTGAGTCGCGAGACTTCGGGCAGGCGGTGTAGATCATGTGGTAATTTGGTGGCGGATTGGTCGTCCCGATGTGCATGTGCGACGCGAAGTACATGTGGAACGTGCTGTAGATCGGCAGCGATTCGCCGATCATGAAGGTGTTGCTCAGGCCGTCGGGAGCGTCCTTGAACTTGTAGCCGCGGTAACCCCCGGTAAAGAGGCCGGGGGAATGTTCGTTCTGCCTGGCGCCGCCGTTCCCC
>CAZUXX010000261.1:244-5817 GCA_964624215.1 uncultured Planctomycetaceae bacterium | reverse complement strand
GGGGACGTGGTCTCCTCCGCACTCACGTGACCGTGGCACAGGCCCCACACGGCAGCCAGCAGGAGGACACAACCGGTCGTACGAGTCAGCCGAAAACGAAGCATCAACAGCAGTCCGGACAGGTCTCAAAAACAGTTCGAATCAACACCGCACGATAGGTCTCGGCCCCCTGCGAAACAATCTCGCAGCATTCCGCCTCTCGCACGGCAGCTGTCTTTCGCCGGTCCTCGCGAGTCATTGACGCGTCGACTACCCCCCCATACCGATCTCTGGTTACGATGGCCGCCTGCATCCAGAACCATCATCACGAGGTATCCCCATGACGGATCAATGGCCGATCGGAGTTTTCACGTCGATTGATGCCGGGCTGGGCGTCCGGCTGGACGTCGTCGAGGAACTCAAAATCCCGTCGGTACAGATTCATGCCCCGCATGCCGAAACCCGCACCCAAGCCAACGCCGAAGAATTCCTCGGCCGCTGCGCCGATGCCGGCGTGACGATCACCTGCGTGTTTGGCGGGTTCGAAGGCGAAAGCTACGCCGACATCCCGACCACCGCCCGCACCGTCGGACTCGTCCCCTCCGAAACGCGCGCCGCACGCATCCAGGAGATGAAGGAAATCTCCGACTTCGCGCGATTGCTCGGCGTCGATACGGTCGCTTTGCACATCGGGTTTGTCCCTGCTCACGACTCCGCGGAATACGCTTCCCTCCTGGATGCAACACGCGATCTTCTCGATCACGTTGCCGCCAACAACCAGCAACTGAACCTCGAAACCGGGCAGGAAACCGCCGATCACCTGCTCCAGTTCATCGGCGATGTCGGCCGCGACAACCTGTTCATCAACTTCGACCCCGCCAATATGATCCTCTACGGGACCGGCGATCCGATCGAAGCCCTGCGGCAGGTCGGCCACCTGGTTCGCAGCGTCCACTGCAAGGACGCGAAATGGGCTCCCGAAGGGGAGCGTGGCAAGTCGTGGGGGCAGGAGGTTCCCCTCGGGGAAGGGGATGTCGGTATGGAAACGTATCTCCGCACACTCAAGGAGATCGGGTACACCGGCCCGTTGACGATCGAGCGCGAAATCGCCCACGATCGCGAGCGGCAGAAGGCGGACATCGGTGCCGCCGTCAATCTGCTCAAGGAGCTTCGGTCCCGACTGCTCGACTGACCCCGCGCCCGATGGTCTCCCGCACGGTCTGATTCCATTCGTTTCCGTTCCTCGCAGCTTTGGAGAACGCGATGAAGTTCCGCTTCTCTCATCTGGCACTGGCCGCCCTGCTTGGAGTGTTCGCCGCGACAGGATCGGCCGACGACTCGCCGGAGAATGCCAAACAGGCCGCACGAGAGCAGGCCTTCATCGACCTGCTCAGCGGGAAGACCATGGTCGGCTCGTTCTCGATCGACGGACGCGACGACACCTCGGCCCGTCCCGAACGTTACGAAATCGGCGACGTCAAAAAGCTCGAAGGAGGCGTGTGGACGATCGAAGCACGCATTGTTTACGGCAAGGTCGATGCGAAGGTTCCGGTCCCGGTGAAGGTCGACTGGGCCGGGGAAACTCCAATGATCATCGTCGACGACCTCAGCCTGCCACTGGTCGGCAGCGAGTTCGCGGCGCGGGTTCTCTTCCACGGGGATCGCTACGCCGGCACCTGGCAGCACGGCGATGTCGGCGGCCACATGTGGGGTAAGATCGAAGACACACCACCCTCCCCGGCCACACCAGATGCCGGTCAGTGACCGGTCAGCACGACACCTCATCGCGGCTTCCCTTGTTGCCAGACAGCAAAGACACAGGCGACGCATCGCGGTACGCTGGAACCCGATTTCCTGCCGTCTCCGAACCGGGTGTCGCCTCATGCTCGTCTTGCTCTGCCGTCTGCTGTGCCTCGCCGGGATCCTGCTGACGCTCGCGCCGCTGTCCGCGATCGCGACGGAGCGACCGAACATCGTCCTTCTCCTCGCCGACGACCTGGGGTTCTCCGACCTCGGTTGCTATGGCAGTGAGATCGCAACACCGAACCTCGACGAAATCGCCACCGGCGGGAGGAAGTTCGCCCGCTTCTACAACACCGGACGCTGCTGTCCGACACGGGCCTCTCTCCTGACCGGCCTGTATCCACACCAGGCCGGTGTCGGACACATGACCCGCGACTTCAAAATTCCCGGATATCGCGGCGCACTCAACAGAGACTGCCTCACAATCGCCGAAGTCCTCAGACCGGCCGGCTACCGCACCCTGATGGTCGGCAAATGGCATGTCGGTGCCCGTCGTGGGCAGTGGCCGCTGGACCGCGGGTTCGACCGGTTCTTCGGCTGCCCCACAGGCGGCGGCTTCTATTTCCGCGAGACCGCACTCCAGAAGAATCGGGATCTCGTCTCCGATCAGAAGGTCGTCGACTTCCCCGAAGACGCTTACATCACCGATCTGTTCACCGACTACGCAATCCGTTTCGTCGACGAGGCTGTCGACCGTGGTGAACCTTTCTTCCTCCATCTCGCTCACATCGCCCCCCACTGGCCGCTTCAGGCACTCCCGGAGGACATCGGCAAATACAAAGACCGTTACCGCAACGGCTGGGACGAAATCCGCCGCGAGCGATTTCGCAAACAGCGCAAGCTCGGACTGTTCACAGACGACGTTCAGCTCAGCCGCCGTGACCCGCAGGTACAGGATTGGGAAAAACTCTCAGACGAACAGCGAAATGACCTCGCCCACCGCATGGCCGTGTACGCCGCCCAGATCGACCGGCTCGACCAGAATGTCGGTCGGCTCGTGACAGCGCTCAGGCAGCGCGGAGTCTGGGACAACACGGTCTTCATCTTTCTCTCGGACAATGGCTGCTCTCCCGAGGGCGGACCGGGCGGATTCCGCCGGGGAGACCGGACCGCCGAAATCGGCTCGCCTCCCACCCACGCCAGTGCCGGTCTCGAGTGGGCCAATGTCTGCAACACCCCCTACCGCAAGTTCAAGAAAGACACCTTCGAAGGAGGCGTCGCCACTCCCTTCATCATCCATTGGAAACAGGGCCTCCAGCCACGCTCCGGATGGGAACGCCAGGTGGGACACGTGATTGACCTCCTGCCGACGTGCGCTGAGCTCGCCGGGGCCTCCATCCCCGTCGAACGCGACGGCAAGGAAGTGATCCCCGTCGAAGGCCGCAGCCTCCTCTCGGCACTCTCGGTGGATCCAGCCAACCCTCCGGCCGTCGAGAAACGGGTCCTGTTCTGGGAACATGAAGGGAACCGGGCCATCCTCGACGGAGACTGGAAACTCGTCGCCCCGCTCGACCAGTCCTGGCGGCTCTTCCACCTCGCGAGCGATCCCACCGAACAGAACAACCTCGCCGCCACCGCGCCCGATCGGGTGAAGACTCTTCAGGCGGCGTGGCAGCTCTGGGCAGATCGCTGTGGTGTTCGGCCCTGGCCGGTCCAACAGCCCTGATCTGAGGCAGTCCGCATCGAGGTTCCGCTCCGACCGGACTCCGACTCCCGGTCAGGATCCATCCGATGCGCGGGTGCCCTACAGGAACAGCAGCTCGTACACCGAACGCGTCACCAGTTCGGCAAACGTCCAGGTGCCCGCTTCGATCTTGCCTCGTCCGCGGCTGCCAAACCGCAGCGTCTTGTCGAGACCCGCCTCCGGCAAGCCTGCCAGAGAATCAAACTTCGCCCGCACCTCGTAGCAGTTGATCGCCGGCCCCAGCGAACCATCATCGTGCTGCCGCGCCGGCATGCTGCCACCACCGATCGAGAGTACCTGCCTGGGCAACTGCTCCGCCTCCCGCCGCGCGATTTCAACAATCCGCGCCGGAACCACCGCATCCGGCAGCGAGTCCAGCTTCAGACGCACCTCCTGTCCGACCTCGACAAAAGCAATGTCCGATTGACGCACATACAGCACTGCCACCAGTTCATCGCTCGGCCGGATCTGGCCAACCACCGTTCCCGCCGACAGCCACGTCCCCAGGTTCGATCGCTGCAGCGGCGCATCCGTCCAGTTGGGAAGCGGTGCATAACCGAAATACTTGTGGTGCGTAATGACGTTCCGCTCGGCCGGAATGATCATGCCATCCGCCGGCGCCAGAATCGTCAGCTGTCGTGCCTGCTCCTGCCGTGACTCCAGCTCGCGTCGACGCTGAGCCAGCAGCTTCTCGGTCGCCTGTGCTTCGGCCGGCTTCAGATTCGCCGAGTAACGGACAACCCGGGCCTGGAGCGTCTCGACTTCTGCCGTCAGGCGTGCGATCTCCATCTCGAGCCCGTCATTGCTCAACACCGCAATGACATCTCCCTGACGCACCATCTGGTTCGGTTTGACCCTCACCTCCTCCAGTCGGCCCGGAACCTCCACATGCAGCGGCAGTTGTCCATCCCCCTCCACGATGAACTGTGCACTCACCCGATGGGGCAGGGGAACCAGAAACGCCGCCGCCAGCAGGGCCCCGAGAATCGAGTAGAATACGGCCATCCGCTTCCAGTTCCGCGGTCCCTGTGGCGGGTTCTTGCGGCTCATCTGATACCTCTTCCAGCTCGGCACGACCAGCATCTGCACGGCGATCACCGTCGCCACCATGGCACTCAACGTCCCCAGCCGGTACGGACGCAGCAGGTTGTAAAACACCCACAAAATCACAAAGCACAAAAACCAGCGGTAGATCCACGCGGCAATCCCGTACAGGATGAACATCGCCCGACGCCCGCCCGTCAGGTTGTCGTTCCGCGTCAGCGGCTGCCGCCCGAAGAAGTTCCGGCTGTAGAACGCCTGCAGCGCCATCTGTGCCTTCTGCCGCAGGTTCGGAACCTCCAGAAGGTCCGACAGGATGTAATACCCGTCATACCGCATCAGCGGGTTGGCGTTCAGAAACAGGGTGTTCACCGAACAGATCGCCATGAGCGCCAGCGCAATGCTGTGCAGCATCCCCTCCGCGGTGAACCACCACGTCAGCGTCGCAATCGACGCAATGCACAACTCCACGTAGATCCCGCCAAAGCTGATGGCGATCCGGTGCCACTTGTTGGGCATCGTCCAGGCGTCAGAGGCATCGCAGTACAGGCACGGACTGAGCACGAGAAACAGCATCCCCATGTCGTGGCATTCGCCACCGAAATGCTTGACCGCATACCCGTGCCCCAGCTCGTGCAGCACCTTGCTGATCCCCAGCGCCAGCCACAGCCACGCCAGGGTATCAATCGCCATGAACTGCCTGAGCGATTCCTTATCGAACTGAATCAGGAACGCATCGATGTTGACAATCGTATAACCCGCTGCGAACAGCCACAGCGAAACCGCCGCCGCCACCCCCAGCGGGTGAAACATCCACGCCACATACGGATACGTGGCCGTCAGAAACCGCTCGGGATCGAAACCCTTGAACTTGATGTACAACAGGCTGGTGACGATCGAGCCCCGTTTGGCCTTCTTGCGTTCCTCCGCCCGCTTGATCAGCTGTGCATCGTGCCCGGGATCGTTGAGCACCAGAATCCCGACCGCCTCCAGCCGCCCCAGAAAGCCTCCCAGTTGCTGCTGACTCGGACGCGGTTCAGGAAACTCCTCTTCGATCGCCTTCATC
>CAZUXX010000261.1:0-234 GCA_964624215.1 uncultured Planctomycetaceae bacterium | reverse complement strand
GGATCCTTGACGACGATGCACGACTCGCCGCCGTAGACCTGCGCGTCAAACTCGAGGTCTTTGCGCAGGTACAGCCGACGCTCGAATTCGGGCTTCTTCGGCTTCGTCTTGGTCTCGACGCTGGTCGCGACGGCCATAGAGCTCTCACATAGGAACAGGCGAAGCGTCCGGAGGTCAGTCCGTCAGTCTTCAGTTCACGCGATCAGGGACCAGAGGATCAGATTCACAGAGCGT
>CAZUXX010000260.1:564-5832 GCA_964624215.1 uncultured Planctomycetaceae bacterium | reverse complement strand
CTTTTCCAATTCGGGTTTCTGGAAAGCAGGTCCATGGCAACGGATGCTGGAACGGCGCAGATCACTCCAGAGAACCCTTGCGGGACGCCGCGAGTAGTGATTGTCGGTGGAGGATTCGGGGGACTGGCGGCCGCGAAAGCGCTGGCCAAATCGCCGGTCCATGTGACGCTCGTCGACCAGCGGAACCACCATCTGTTTCAACCGTTGCTGTATCAGGTGGCGACCGGGGAACTTTCCCCCGCGAACATTGCCTCGCCGCTACGGGGAATTCTGCGGCGTCAAAGCAATTGCCGGGTGCTGCTCGATCGGGTTGTTGACTTTGACATCCCCGGCAAAAGGCTGATCACGGCTGACGGCGAAATCCCGTTTGATACGCTGATCGTGGCGGCCGGTGCGCGGCATAGCTATTTCGGCCGCGATGACTGGGAGCGCAACGCTCCAGGTCTCAAGACCATTGAGGACGCCACAGAGATTCGCAGACGCATCCTTTACGCCTTCGAAGCGGCTGAGAAGGAGACCGATCCCGAGAAGGTCCGGGAGTGGCTGACGTTCGTCATCGTGGGAGGCGGTCCGACCGGTGTGGAACTGGCGGGGGCTCTGTCGGAAATTGCCCGCATCACGTTGAAGTACGACTTCCGTCACATCCGGCCATGGGAGGCGAACATTCTGCTGGTCGAAGCGTTCTCCGTCCCGCTTTCGCATTACCCGACGCCCCTCGCAACGAAGGCGCTCCGGTCGCTTGAACGACTGCATGTGACGGTCCGAACCGACACCAGAGTGACCGAAATTCAGGACGATGCGGTGGTGGTCCAGTCCGGAGAAACTTCGGAGACGATCCGCACGCGGACGGTCATCTGGGCTGCGGGGGTAACAGCTTCTCCCCTTGGGAGAAAACTCGCAGCAGCGACGGGCGCAGACTGTGACCGGGCCGGCCGAGTGATCGTACAGCCCGATCTGACCCTGCCCGAGCATCCCGACGTGTTCGTCATTGGCGACCTCGCGTCGTGTGCGGGGGAGGACGGCACGCCGCTTCCCGGTCTGGCACCGGTCGCCTTGCAGCAAGGCCGTTACGTCGCCCGCAAGATTGCGTCGCGGCTCGTGAGCAACGATCTGCCCCCCTTCCGCTACAAGGATCGCGGCAGCCTGGCGGTGATTGGTCGGTACTCCGCCGTCGGTGTGCTGTGGAACCGGATGTTCAGCGGCATTGTCGCCTGGCTCATCTGGCTGCTCATCCACCTGATGCAGATCACGCAGTTCCGGAACCGGCTGCTGGTGCTCATTCAATGGGGGTGGACGTTTCTGACACGCGACCGCGCGGCGCGTCTCATCACGGGAGACACCGACCTCTTTCCTGAGTCAGCCCCGAGCGGTTTGCAGCCGACGTCTTTCGAAAACCGGCCGTCGTCGGAATGACGGAGATTGCGCTCGCCAGCATATATCACAGCTGTGATCAGTGATATATGACGGCCATCGTCTCAAGCAGTCGAGCGGCTCAGTTGAACCTGGCGCGGGAGCGCAGCAGTTGCAGAAGTCGCTCGTTCGCTGCTGAACGGGCCGCCTGATACGCGATCTGGTACAGCGTCGCCGGCTGGCTCTGGAACGGCTCCGGGAGGGCGACGAATCCGGGCGGGACAGTTTGCGGCTGCACCTTTCGTCGCAGGTCGCGCGAATTCGAGGCTACAGGTTCGCGGGTAGAAACATACGTGGAGATTCGATTCGTAAACATCGTTCGAGGCTTTGTGGCTGGAGATTCTGGTGGGGCCTAAAAACAAAAAAGCCCGGGAACCCCGGGCGTGGTGTGCTGCTGCAGGATCCTGACTGGCTCGGCATCCTGGAACGTCTGTCCCCACCCGGTCACTCGTGCTGACCGGGACAACAACTTTCGGAAGCGAGCAGTGTGGTTGATTTCATGACTGAATTATCGGTTGTGGCAAACGCCATGCCCAAGGGAATTTCACTGCGGCGGCCGGTCAATTCGGTTGCTCTTGCCAGGCGGTCACTGCAATTG
Organism: uncultured Planctomycetaceae bacterium; assembly: GCA_964624215.1. Lineage (GTDB taxonomy): Bacteria > Planctomycetota > Planctomycetia > Planctomycetales > Planctomycetaceae > CAZUXX01. Next base: position 3,824 of record CAZUXX010000260.1, on the reverse strand, counting down.
CTACTGTCTCCCGAGCTTCACCTCCCCTCCATACGGTGGGGCGTTTGTCTGCCGACCCGAGGAACGGGAGGCACTCACACCACGGTGAGACTGCTGACTGGACAGGCCAGAGGCCCTCACGGAAGACAGGCCCATTGAGACGCATGCTGAAGCGTCCCCGGCCGGAAGGAGACCTCTGATGTCGAGTGCAGTGATGCTGGATCGTGGAATGTTCTGCGCAACCCCCTCCCAGACCCCCGCCAGTCAGACGGGAGTCGGACAAAGCGCGAACTGGTGCGTCGTTCCCCGATGCACGATTGAAGTCGAGAAGTGCGAGGACGGCTGCAAGATTCACTGCCGTTGCGATGACGACATTGCCTGCGGCACTTTGCAGAACCTGTGTCGCATGCTGGCCGGCGGGCAGTGCTCGGTTTGTTGTCAGTTGAACGGCGTGACTGTTCTCGACTGCAAATGGACCTGCGGGCACTGCCGGTGCGAGTTCACCGACGACGGCTGCTGCATCACCTGCTGCAGCGGCGACGCTGCCTGCTGTGAGATAATCCAGGCTTGCTGCGATGCCATCGCCTGCTGCCTGCAGAACGGCTGCTCCTGTTACGTTTGTTTCAACAACACGCCGGTGTGCTGCTGCTAGGCATTCCCGGATTTCCATTGCCAAACGAATGCGGCCTCTCCGCAAAGGCGGAGAGGCCGTTCTTTTTCGTGGACCGCGAACGCTCGCGATGGTCAGGAGGCTGTGGCCGCCTGTCCGTTGAGAAATCCGGCAAGCATGCCTCCACGTCGCTTGCACATCCGCACCAGGCGGCCACTTTTCGAATGTACGACGAGATTCATGAAGCTCCGCATCAACAACAGACCGCGACCGGACGGACGATCCAGGTTCTCGGGTTGCCGCGGATCCGGAATGTCGTTCGGGTTAAACCCGTCGCCTTCATCCTCGACTTCGATCCAGACCTGATCCCTCAGAACGCGAGAACGCAGGAAAACTCGCTTGCCGGAGTTTCCGCCGTTGCCGTGCCGAATGGCATTCGTGAGCGACTCGTCCAAAGCGAGACGGACGGCCTGCTGATCCTGGTCGGGGTAGGCATGCGATGCCATCGCCCGAATGACGAGACGGATGCAGTCGGAAATCTCAAACAGCGAACACAGGGTCTGCTCGCTCCAACCACAGCTTGCCGCGCGAACGGCTGCAGCTCTTCTGACGGGGCTGGCTGGTGCAATCACAGACATGATTCCTCTCCAGTGAATATGGTCTGGTTCGAGAACTATTTCAGGCGACGCTTTTCGGTACGTTCGATCTGAATCACGACACCGTCCTGGACAAGGATTGTGATCTGGCCAAACTGAAGTCCTTTGAGGGCTTCGGAGATAAGGTCCAGTGCCTCGCTACGTTCGCTGTGTCGAGGCGGTCTGAACTCACCGTTGAGGGGACGCGGCTTGACTGCCATAACGACCTCTGGATTGAAGAGTTGAATCAACCGGAGGATTACCTCCGTGCGTGCGGAGCCCCTGCAATCCTGCCGGCTCCGGAAAGGTCGATGTTGATGTCGTTATTTCCGGCCGCGACTTCGTGGATGAGTGTCGATTCAACGTTGTATTGAACGGGAATCCGCTCCGGCACGGGGCGGGGGTTTCCCAGTTCGTCCTCGGCATCGGGGGCCGCCGTCGAAACCGAAACACGATGGGCTCCGACCATGGCACCGTTCCGGTCTCTCGTGTAACGCAGGTGGTAGTATCCATCCTCATCGGTGCGGCCTGCGGAATACGTTCCTTCCGTATCCACCGGCTGGAACTTCACGACCGCGTTGGCCAGGGGCTGGTCGTCGAGGGTGATTCGGCCAGCGACCGTCCCCAGAAGCGGTCCATCGTCTCCTCCACAGCCGGCAGCGAACAGACTCGCTGCCAGGCCCAGTGTCGTGGTCTTCAAAAGCAGACGTTGTGACTTCATTACATTGTTCCTTTCATCTGATTTGCTGAGCGGACGTCGCCTGATGGCTCTCACCGGGGGTTCTTCCCTTAGATCACAGCTCGCCGACCGTTTGCCCGTCGTTGCGGCGTCCGAGTCGCTGGTAGAGTCCCATGTTGGCCGCGTCGGCGTTCGTCGCATTCAGGTTCGTATTGTCAAAGTGGATGTTTTCGCTGACGAACATGACTCGGCCATCGCCCAGCACAAAGTGCCCGCCACCCGGGTGCTTGCTGCTGAATCCGCGTTCGCATTCGGCATTGCCGCTGGCGTCGAGTGCCGGATCGTTCAGTTTCACGTCCACGAGTCCCAGGTGCTGTCGGTTCCCGACATTCCCGTTGCCCGTGTAGTTCCGCACCCCGGGCCAGACACCGGCGAGGCAATCCCAGTCACGTTCTCCGACGAAAAACGTATTGCTGGTTCCGTCGGTGATGTCACGAAATCTCACGCTGCTGTCCCCCCAGAAGGTCCCGAAAGGGTCACGACCATTGGCGATCCATTGCTGTGGTGTCGACCATCGCGTCCCGTGCACGGCGATGTAGTTCGACGTCGCCAGATGCGCTGGCCCATTGGTGAAATCGGCGTCATACGGATCGTTAAAGGATCGTTTGTTGTTTCTTTCCGGAGCCGTGTCGGAGGGGCACCGGAAGACGGTGATCGGCGTTTGGGTCAAGGTGTTGAGAGTGTTGTCCCTGAGAACAGCGTCCAGATCACGCTGGTTGACCTGCAGCCGGTCAAACAGAGGGGATTGCTCCACCTGTGGAAGGATGAAGGCCCCCCACCCCCATGCCGCGACCGAGGCCGTGTTCTCGTTGCCTGCCTTATGGACATTGCCTGGAGGAAGGGTTCCGAACGTTTCGTGATAGTTGTGCAGGGCCAGGCCAATCTGCTTGAGATGGTTGCGACATTGAGAACGGCGAGCCGCTTCCCGAACCTGCTGTGCAGCAGGCAACAGCAGCGCGACCAGAATGGCAATGACCGCGATCACCACCAGCAGTTCGATCAGGGTAAATCCGGCATGTTTCGGCGGACGGGGAGGGCGGGAAATCGTCTCAATCATCGGTTTCTTTCCTTCTTGCAATCCGTTGCCGGCAGCACGACACACGCGTGGCGCCTTCACGAAATGAGTGTGGTTCTTGATGTCGCATTGAAAGAGCGTGTCCGACCTGCCCGTCAGGACGCGATCATTCGTCGCAGCGGCGAATGGCAATGGTTGTGCCAAAACCACGATTCGCCTGGAGAAGCACTGACACCGTGAAAAAGGGGAGGGCCCCGGCCACCCTTGCCTTGTTTCCGTTAT
>CAZUXX010000260.1:0-554 GCA_964624215.1 uncultured Planctomycetaceae bacterium | reverse complement strand
TCCGTTATATACAACGGAAATTGGCCAGTGTATTTAACGGAGATGCCGTTCTATATGATGGTTACGGGTTCGGGGTTGCCGCGCCAATGGGCCGCTTGAATCCCGCCCGCTGCTGACCAGGCACCTTCCGCACCCATCGTCACCAGCCGCTTCACTCGCGAGCCCAGCGAACCGGTGACACTCGCCGCCCGCGCCGGTGACAGGGTCCATGTCCGGAGCCACACCGGTTGAGTGAACATGTGGGCACCTCTATGCTGGCGGGATGCCCGATCCGCCTGCTCCTCGTCGTCAACCTGCTGTGATCGTCGGTGGTCAGACCACCAGCGAGATCGGGTACGTCGAGCTGCGCTGCAAGACGAACTTTTCGTTTCTTGAAGGAGCATCTCACCCCGATGAGCTTGTTAGTCGGGCCGCCGAACTGAAGGTGTCCAACAGAGAGGAAAGTTGAACATGGAACGAACCGGCAATCACGACCGCCGTCCGCCGTGTGACAGTCCGCTGGCCCGGCGATTCCGCGCGCGCGAGCCCTTGAGCGGCAGGGTGCCCTGCGCGAT
>CAZUXX010000259.1:0-5836 GCA_964624215.1 uncultured Planctomycetaceae bacterium | reverse complement strand
CCGCAGCCGCCAGGTCTCCGGACTGCCGAGGTACACCCCGGTCCCCTGACCATAGCGGTGGCTCGCCAGCAGAACCGGCTGACCTTCGCGACCACGCGAGAGCGGGTCGGTGAACTCCGCATAGACCGTCGTCCCCGCCTTGACGCCCCGGGTGGGATAGCTGCGGTAGAGTCCCTCGAACGCCTCCCACATTTCAGACGCCGTCGCGGGATCGTCCGTGAGACGGAGAAACTCGGCCGCCAGCCCGGCCTGCGTCAGGCCGACCGGCCAGGCACGTTTCAATTCGTTCTGTGCGCCGAGGTGCAGTCCCACTTCGTCGAGCATCACCGGATACAGATTCATGAGCGGTTTGAATTCGCTCTCCCCCTGCTGGTCGAACTGGGCCAGTCGCGGGGTGTACACATCGCCGGCAACGAAAATGATCCCCCCACCGAAATCGGAGACCCACCGCTCGATCGCCGCCAGCGATTCCTGCGAAACCTCTGTCCAGTCGGGATCAAACGCCAACAGCACATCGTACTGGAACAGGTCTTCGACGCTCGAAGGGAACTCGAAGAGAAGTTCATTCGCCTCCTGGCTGATCCCGGGGGAGCCCGTCTGCAGCCAGATGTCGAGGTCGATCGACTTGTGCCGGAAGTACACGTTGCGCGAGAAGCGATAGTCACGCATCGGACCACCCGCAACCACCAACAGCTTCAGCGGACGGTCGAACACGGTGATGACCCGATCCTTGAAGTTGTCGTCGTCGCGACTTTCGATCAGGTTCCCGGCAACAACCCGCACGCCATACGTCCACTCGCCGGCAGCGGCCGGTTCGCGCTCAAACGTCACCGATACCGGAGTCCCGTCTTCGGAAATAGTGATGTCGGCCCGATCGACAACCCGCGGCTCGCTGTCGTCCGCTCCCTGCTCGAGCAGTTCGGCAACGAAGACGCGCGGCCCGGCACGCTCACCCATGAGCCCCGTCGACTGGATGATCGCCGTGATGTCGAACGGGTCTCCCAACTGAACTTCCGACGCCGCGAGGATCCGCGAGACTTCGAGATTCACCGGAGGATTGGTACTGCCGGTCCCGACAGTAAAGATCCGGGCGCCGGTCTCGCGCGCCCGCTGGTTGGCCGCCTGCCAGTCGCGGCCGGCATTATTGGCCCCGTCGCTGAAGACGACGACGCCGGAGAACGCACTCCCGCGCGACTCCGCAAGCAGCTTGTCGAGCGAGTCCCCCAGTCGTGTGCTCTGGCCGGACGTCTGCAGGAGTTCATCCCAGTCGATCAACGGCTCGTCAACGGCAGCTGTGTCGGTCGTTAACCCCGGGTTTTGACCCTCCGCCACCGAGGTCGTCGGCAACCGGTAGCGGACCGCGTTGAGATCAGAATCGAAGCTGTACAGGTCGACGTTGTGGGTCTTGCGGAGTTCCTCCAGGAGAGGCGACGACTCCAGCAGTTCCCGCACACTGGCAATCCGCGACGGGACACTGGCAGCCGTCGCTTGCCGTGGATCCTCGGCGGGTTGTTCCATCGAGGCGGAAGTATCGACGAGGATGGCGACCTGCGAGGGGCGGTACGCCTGGGTTTCTGTCCGTTCGTGAGGATTCAGAAAGATCAGTAGCAGCCCCGCGAGGACGGCCAGACGCAGCCCCGTCATCCAGGCACACCACAGCGGCCGGTAGGGGGACACGATCGACCGCACATCCCTCAGGTAGAGCCAGACGACGTAGATCCCCGCCAGCGCGAAGAACAGCACAAGGAGCCAGTCCTGCGCACTCCAGGTGACCGGAGAGTGGTAATCCCACTGGGTCACCTCCCGATACTCGGAGGTTTGCCCCAGCACCGGGATCGTGAGCGATGCGAGTGATTCAGGATGAGTGGAAAAAAGAGACATTCACGCAGTTCGCGAAGCGACGACCGGGGCCGGCGACGTCTGGGGGTGATAGCTGAACCGATACGACAGGAACTGCTCCAGGATCAGGAGCGCCAGCAACGCGACGATCATCGGAATCCGCATTTCGTTCCCGGCGTCGTCGGTCACCAGCCACTGGTCCGCACCGACCGACCGGATCTCTACATTCTCGACATTGCCCAGCTCGCGGAGAAGCTCGGAATCGGTGGCCAGGGTCAGCCGGCTCTCCGCCACAGGAACATTCACCGCCACCAGCGAGGTGACGTCGGTACCGTCCTGCCGCGTCATGCGGACTTCGTAAACGCCCGGCTGATGAGTCTCCGCAAAAACCGATCGCAGCAGACCTCCCGCCGTCTCGCCGGACGCAGCCTCGGCACCGCCGGCCGGCGAGGTGCCTTCTGCATCGGGTTCCTGTTCGACGGGAAGCGCCTTCAACTGTGTGACACGATTGTCCGGTGAGGTGATCTCGATGTCCGCGCGATACAGGCCCGGGTCGAACGTACGCACGATCGGCTCTCCGACCGTCTTCGATTCCGGCAGGCGATCGGTGCGTCCAATGAGCTTCTGTGACTCGATCTGCACAATCGCAAAGGTTCCTGCGGCACCCGGGCCGACAGCCCAGTTGTTCCACGTCGAGACCGTTTCTCCCGGCCGGGCGGGAAGCTCGAGGGGTCCCGCCGCCGTGAGGAAGGTGACGATGCGTCCGCCGTCGGTCCCGTACCGGTGTTCGAGGATCAGCGGAGAGTTGTTGCGAAGGTTGGCGATCACCCGCAGGCTTTCGTCACGCTCCTCACCCGACGTCCACCAGTCCGTGTCGACCGGCAGCCAGGCATTGATTGTGATGTACTGCAGGAGATTCAGTTCCGGCTGGTCGAGCATCGCCAGCAGCGGATGATCGTTCTGCGGAATCACGTCCGGGACGGGAGCAGCAGCCGACAGGTCGTGGGGAAGAAGAGCCGCTGTCTTCTGCAGCCTGACAGGAAAGATCCCCCGCCCCTCGTTGAACAGCCGGTCGTTGTAGAAGTCGGACTGGGTCAGGTTGCCCACATACCACGCCAGCCCCCCACCGCCTGCGACATACCGCTCGAGTGCCACAACGCCGTCCTCGGGCAGCTGAGGCACATTGATCAGAACGATCGACTGGAAGCGGTCGAGAGGAAACTTGCGGAGGTAGTCGGGTGTCTGCAGCGTCGGATCGAGCCCCGTGAGCACGCGGCCCTCTCCCAGACTGTCCGCCAGGACATCAACGATGTACTGCCCCTGGGACTGTTCAGGCGTGCCGTCGATGATGAGCACCGGGATCTGCCGCGGAACGTCGAGCGCAAGCGAACGGGAGTTGTCCTGATCGAGGGCGTCCGGCTCCAGAGAGACGCTCAGGGCGTGCCGGCCGGGCTCGTCGATCGCAGTGACAAAGTCGCGAACAACCTCGGCTCCGGGAGGAATCGTGTCGACTTCGACCGTAAAGGGAAGCCGATTCCCGTCGACAGCGACGACCATCCGCACGTTGCTGGCCGGACGTTGCCCGGTGTTGGCGATGCGGGTTTCGTACCGGACAGGAACGCCACTCGCCGCCGCCTGCACTTCTCCGGAAAGGTCGGTCACTGCCAGGTTTTCGTGGGACTCGGCGACCGTGCGAATGAGGTTCACACGGACTCCGGCGGCATCCAGTTCCCGAATGGCAGCGGGAAGAGCGGTGTCTTCGAGCCAGTCGACCTGCCGGAAGTCGGATAGAAGATGCAGAAATCGCTCGGACGAACGGTCGTCGAGCAGCCGGCCTTTCGCCGATTCGATCCCCTCGGCAAGCGACAGCCGCTGCACCGTGCACTCGACGTCTTCCAGAAATGTCGTGAGATCGGCCTGTAGTCGCGTATCGATCACCCGTTCGCTCAATCCGGTGACGGTCTCTTCGGGTCGCGACAGCAGCAGTAACGTGAACTTCTGCGTCCCGGTCTGACGGGCTCCCTGGGCAGCGATCCGTTCGATTGTTTCCCGGGCTTCGTCGAACGCCGAGGCTCCCCCGATCTGATCGCGCATCGAGCCACTGTCGTCGAGCAGGACGACATGGTGCGCTCGCGCTTCCTGAAAAACATCGAGCACCGAGGCATCGGCGACAAACCGCCCCACCAGAAGAATGATGAGGATCACAGCCGCCACGCGCACGAGCAGCAGCAGCAGTTGTTCAATAAGGATCCGCCGGCGGTTCCGCTGCTGGCTGGCGAGCAGAAACTCCATCGCAGCGAATCGCACCCGGCGGTAACGCAGCCGGTTGATCAGATGGATCAGGATCGGTGCCGCCACGATCGCCGCGGCGGCCCATGACCAGGCAATAGCCGGATTGACGAAGTGATTGGCGATCCAGTCAGGCATGGGGAATGTGCGTCGATGATTCCTCTAGCGCCGGGTCCCGCTGCGGAGACCGACGCGATGGTTGATGTAGTGGCGCAGGACCGCATCCAGATGTTCGCTGGTGCGGATGGTCTGGTAGTCGATGACGTTTCTGGCGCAGCGGCGGCGGATGTCGTCGAGAAACTCCTGCATCGCAGCAAGATAGCCTTCCCGCAGCGATCGCGGGTCGCACACCAGTTCCCCCGATTCCTCGAGCCCTTCGAACTTCGTCGTCCCGGCAAACGTAAAGTCGAGTTCCTCGTCGTCGAGGACGTGGAAGATCATCACATCGTGGCCCCGCTTGCGCAACAGCCGCAGGCCGCGAAACAGACCTTCCCGCGGAACAAACAGATCCGAAATCAGGACCACCAGACCCTTCTGGGATTTCTCCTCGGCCACGTAGCGGAGGATGTCGTACATCTCGGTCTTTTTCGCGGGTTGCTCGCGAATCAGCACCGAAAGGATCGACCCGAGGTGCGTCTGCCGGCTGCGTGACGGGACCATCCCGCGGACCGCATCATCAAAGGCCAGCAGGCTCACGGCGTCGGACTGTCGCAGCAACAGATATGTCAGCGCCGCAGCGACCGAACAGGCATAGTCGTACTTGCTCCCGTTGATCGAGCCAAACTGCATCGACTCGCTGACATCGACCAGCAGCGTCGTCCGCAGATTCGTTTCTTCTTCGAACTGCTTGATGTAGATGCGGTCGGTCTTCGACCAGACCTTCCAGTCGATATGGCGGACATCATCGCCCGGCACATACTCCCGGTGCTGTGCGAAGTCGATCGACTGCCCGAAATAGGGGCTCTTGTGCATTCCCGAGAGAAACCCCTCGACGACATTGCGGGCCTCGATCTCCAGTCGCGAGATCCGGGCGACAGCGTCGGGCGGGAGGTAGCGATCGACATCGGGAACAGGCATGGGTCAGTTCAACTGGATCGGGCAGGAGTGCACCGCAGACCCCTCGGACGGAATCGACCGGCAGCCCCTCCCGCAACGGGAGACGGACACCGCCCGCGGCCGGGGATCCTCGTGGCCACGTCAGGCGGCGAAAATCTTGCGCAGCCGCGGATCGGTGGTCAGTTCACCTTCCTTCGACGGGGTTTCCTCAATCAGACGGGCAATCACATCGTCCGAACGGATGCCGTCACTTTCGGCGGAGAAATTCGTGACGACACGGTGGCGAAGCACCGGCGCCGCCAGTGCCTGAATGTCGTCCGTCGAGACGTGAGTACGACCCTGCAGAAGTGCCCGGGCCTTGGCCCCCAGCAAGAGGAACTGCACGGCACGGGGGCCCGCTCCCCAGCTCAGCCACTCGTTGATGAAGTCCGGGACACCGTCGGTCCCCACCCGCGTCTGCCGCACCAGGGCAAGCGCGTAGTCGACCACGTGATCGGTCACCGGAACCTGCCGCACGATCGTCTGCAGCTCACGAATCTGCGCCGCGTCGAGTACGGGTTCGATCGCCTCGGCCTGCACTCCCGTCGTCTGGATGGCGATCGCGCGTTCCTCCGCAAACGAGGGATACGACACGAACACCTTGAACATGAAG
>CAZUXX010000258.1:0-5840 GCA_964624215.1 uncultured Planctomycetaceae bacterium | reverse complement strand
CACAGCGGCCGACGACTGCTTCAGTGCCGCCGTCCGCAGCGATGGCAGCTACGGCATCGACGAAGGGCTGATCTTCGGATTCCCCCTCGTCAGTGATGGCTCCGGCTGGACCATCAAAAGCGGCATCGAGCACGACGAGTTCGCCCAGGCCCGGATTCAGAAAACACTCGACGAACTGCGGCAGGAACGCGATACCGTGAAGGATCTCCTGTAATCGATCACCCATCGCCAGCGGAGAACCCGGGCCCCCCGGCGACCGGTGCCATCGGCAACGTTGAACGCCCGAGACTGCCGGAATTCTCCGCTTGCGAATCTGCGTGCGTCGGCTCGTTGACAGCCTCGCAGATCACACGTAGAGTGATCGCGATGCGTCCCCGTAGCTCAATTGGATAGAGTGTCGGCCTCCGGAGCCGAAGGTTGCAGGTTCGAATCCTGCCGGGGATATTTTCTTTCAAGTCGGAAATGTCGCCTCGATGGCGAAGTGGATCCGGCGTCAGCAGAGACTCCTGCGACATCGGTTGCTTTTTCTCGCGTGCCGCTCACGCGATCGCCCCGGCCGGGGGTGGGATCTGTACACCGTCCGTTCGGGCCTTGCCCGCATCGTTCAGCGTGCAGACACGCTCCATGCCTGTGTCCTGCGGACGTCTTGCCCGCGTGCTCCTTCCATTGCGCGCGGTGGACACTCTTCCGCTGCTTCTGAGTGACCCGGGATTCCGGCGGGCAGACCGCACCGCCAGAACTGCTCAGGGGCGATCGATACCCGTAGTCGGCCTTGTCGCCGGGACGACGCTGACCCGCTAATGCCTCGCCTCCAGTCAACCGGCGAGAGACGCCGTGTGATGCCGCGGATGCATCCGGCGTCACACGCGCTCAACTGGTGAACAGCCGTTACGTTGGACACGACTTGGCCCATTCACAAGTATGGTATCCCGGTTCTGTTTTCATTCACCCTGGTCAGGATTTGGACATTGAGTGGCGATTCCCCCTTGGTGCGGCAGTGGTCAATTCTGAGAGCGCTCGGCGCCCGCCGCTATGGCGCGACGGTTCAGGAGTTGGCCGAAGAGCACGGAGTCTCCCAGAAGACCATTCGCCGCGATCTGATTCTGCTGCGCGAACTCGGCTTCCCCATCGCCGCCCGCGAGGGAAGACACGGTCGCAATCACTGGGTCGCCCAGACCAACGGCAGCCTGCCGCAACTGACCTTTGATGTCAGCGAAATTCTCGCGCTGTACATGGGCCGTTCGCTCCTCGAACCGCTCGCCGGTACCGTCTTCTGGGAGGCGTCCCGGAGTGCCTTCCTCAAGATTCGGGCGTCACTCAGCGAAGCGTCGCTGCAGTATCTGGAGAAGCTGGCCGGGCTCATCCTGCGAACATCCTTCCGCGACAGCAACTACGCCGGACGCTCGCAGATCATCGACGATCTGATGGTCGCGATCGAGGACTGCCGCATCACCTTCATCACGTATCAGTCCGCGCGCTCCACAGAGCCGCTGACGTACGACGTCTACCCCTACGGCATGATCTGGCACCGCGGCTCACTCTATCTCGTGGCTGCCTCACAGCAGCATGACGAGGTCCGCACGTTCAAGGTCGACCGGATCAGCGACGTGCAACTGGAGGCACTCAAGTTCCACAAGCCTCCCGACTTCTCCCTCACCGGCCACCTCGAAGGCAGCTTCGGAATCTTCCAGTCGGACGGCCCCCCGCGCACAGTTCGCATCCGCTTCCACCCCGAAGTCGCCCGTTATGTCCAGGAGCACCACTGGCACCACTCGCAGCGCCTCAGCCGCAATTCCGACGGCACCCTCACCGCCTGGTTCAAGCTCACCGACCTGCATGAAGTGAAGTCCTGGGTTCTCAGCTTCGGCTCGAAAGCCATCGTTGAGGAACCGGAAGAACTCCGTGAGGAGATCGCCGAGGAACTGCAGGAACTGGTCCGTGAATACTCAGACCATCTTCAATGGGGCCGCCCCCGCTAAGGGACTTGCGATCCTATCAATCACTTCGGAGGTAACATGCACAACCCTTATGACACGCAGGAGGGTTGAGTGAAGTTATGCGCCCCCCTCCACAATCGTCCAACAGAAGGAAACGCGCCGTCGATTGCGGGGGTGCATCCGGCGCTTGCCGCCACAGGAAAGGAAATGTGATCGGACAGACTTTCCAATGAACGTCGCAGATGGAAATCGTGAGTCCGAAAAACTGTACCTGCGCAGATAGTCATACGGTGCATGCAACGTGCCTGATGCAAGCGGCGTCGCTGGATGTCGTCGTTGGATTCCGGCTTGCCAATGCAGCCTGACAGAGCAGCCCACACCCCTGACAACGTCGCATTGCTATGAATGTCAACTTTGCCTCCCGGTTTCAGAGTCTCACCGGCTACCAGCCCTTTCCCTGGCAGGAAAGGTTGTTCCGGAAATTTCTCGTCGGTGAGTTTCCAGAAACGTGCTCGCTGCCGACCGGAATCGGCAAAACATCGATCATCATCATCTGGCTGCTGGCTCTGATCGAACGGTCAGACCTCGTTCCTCGTCGCCTGGTCTACGTGGTGAACCGCAGGACGGTTGTCGACCAGACCACCAGCGAAATCAGAAAACTTCGCGATAACCTCGTGGAGTGCCCCGACATCGAAGCGTCCCTCCGAGCACTTTGTGCGATCGATCATCGGGGAAATCAGATTTTCCCGTTGGGCATCAGCACATTGCGGGGACAGCTCGCCGACAATCAGGAATGGGCGATTGATCCCGCCCGCCCGGCAGTCATATGCGGCACCGTCGACATGATTGGCAGCCGGCTGCTATTCGGCGGATATCGTATCGGTTTCAGACGCCGACCACTTCACGCTGGATTTCTCGGACAGGACGTTCTCCTCGTTCACGACGAGGCCCATCTCGAACCGGCGTTCCAGCGACTCGTCGAGTCCATCCGCAACGAGCAGGAACGTGAATCGGCGGCACTCGGCGAACGAAATCGGCTCCACGTTATCGAACTGTCGGCAACCGCTCGTGGGGACGGCGACACATTTCATCTCGACGATTCGGATCACAGACATCTCGTCGTCCAACAACGGGTGCATGCCGTCAAGAAGCTTCGCCTTCACCCAATCGAGAATGAAAAGAACGAGTTGGTCGACGCCGTCGTGGCGAAGGCGCTGGGCTATCAGGAGAGCGGCCGGGCAGTACTCATCTATCTACGTTCTGTTTCGGATGTCGAGAAAGTTGAAGAGGAGCTTGGCAAGCGGGGGAAGGAACTTCATGGCAAGGCGGATAAGTGGGTCAAGGCACTCACCGGAACAATGCGTGGGAAGGAACGCGACGAACTCGTGCAGCATGCTGTCTTTGCTCGGTTTCTCCCGGAAGACAATCGGCCTGAGAACGTCCGGCCGGCAGACGGAACCGTCTTCCTGGTTTGTACCAGTGCCGGTGAAGTCGGGGTCAACATTTCCGCAGACGATCTTATTTGTGACCTCTCCACCTTCGACAGCATGGCCCAGCGGTTCGGCCGCGTGAATCGTTTCGGCGATCGGAGCGATACGACGATTGACGTCTTTCATCCCGGAAAATTCTCGACCGAAGCTGAGATCAAAGCAAAGCTTGCCAAGGCTCGGGACCGCGAGAAAGGTGCCATCATTGTTGACGAACGTCGCGGGAAGACGTTGAATCTGCTGCAACAGTTGCAGGGAAATGCCAGCCCGCTGGCACTTGGTCGACTCGATATAAGTCAGTGCAGGCAGGCGTTCTCACCTGACCGTAACTATGCAGACCCAACAGACATTCTGTTTGACTTCTGGTCCTTAACCACAGCTCGGGGCGCTCTCCCCGGCCGACCGGCTCTGCAGAACTACCTCCACGGTATCGAATCCTGGGAACCTCCCGTGACAGAGATCGCCTGGCGGGAAGAGGTGGCGCGGCTCTCTCAGCCCATCCTCCAGCAAAATCAGCTGACACCCGAGGAAGTCTTGGCTGCCTATCCCGTCAAACCACACGAGATCCTGAAGGACCGGACCGACAGAGTCTTGCGGCATCTGCGGAAGCTCGTCAAGCGGAGCAGTCACGCCAGCTGGAATGTTTGGCATGTCGACGGCGATGGCGACGTAACGATTTGCTCACTACGCGACCTGGTAGACAGTTACACGCCAGAGCGGCCGAACATCAATCTCGACGGTGCGCTCTTGATTCTGCCTCCCGCAGCTGGAGGACTTCAGAACGGGCTCCTGAACGGCGCCTCCGCCGATCGCGTCGACGACGTCGCCGATGAGTGGCTTATCGGAGACAATCAGCCTGGTCGGGTTCGCGAGTTTCGCGCTCGCGATGACGCCGCACGTCCACCGGAGGGTATGAGAATCATCCTCGTGGTCGACACCGCACCCGACGTTGACGAATTCTCCCCAGACGACAAAAAACCCGACGCAGAATTACACGATGGCGAAGAAGTACCCTCAACGCCCATCTGGATCTGGGCTGTCCGTCCGGCATCTGCCGACGACGACGGGTCACGTACCGCACACATGCCGATCACTTGGCAGCATCACACCGATGACGTTGTCGATAATGCACAGCGGATCGCCGACCGGTTACTCACTGGCCACCCGGAACTCCATGCCGCTTTGATGCTGGCGGCCCGAGCACACGACCTTGGAAAGCGCCGCGTAATCTGGCAACGCAGTATCGGAAACCCCAATCCGACAGACTGGTTTGCGAAGTCAGGAAAGGGATCCGGATGGGGACGACTGCTCGAGTTGACTCGATACCGGCATGAGTTCGGATCGCTCTTCGATCTCCGGTCCGAGGAGCCATACCGGAGCGAGTTTGAGCAACTTTCACCCGAAATGCAGGATGTCGTTCTCCATCTGGTTGCGGTTCATCACGGTTTCGGACGCCCCCACTTTCCTGCCGATCAGGCGTTTGATCCGCATCGATCAGACGACCAGTCCATGCAGCTGTCGACCGAGATTCCCCGTCGCCTTGCCCGCCTGCAGCGACGCTATGGCCGCTGGGGACTGGCGTGGCTCGAATCGCTGCTCCGTGCTGCGGATGCAAGCGCCAGTGCCTTCCCCTCGTCCTGCAACCGGCAGCAGGAGGCGTCAGTATGAACGACCAACCTACAATCTGCGTAGCTGTCCAACCGTCGAACCCGGGGCAGTTTTTTGCCTGTTGCGGCCTGCTGGAACTCACGAATCGGCTCTGGCCCGATGCCGAAGGATGGTTCAAACCCGATGAGGGCATGTTCTGTATTGCGCTCGATGCCCCGCAGGCATCACCAGCGGCCTTCCTGAACACACTGAAAGCGTGCGATGTCCGAAGTTTGATGACTCCGCAACAGCGTGAACGTTTCGAGTTTTTCCAAGGGATGAAGTCCAGAAAACTCAGCCCCTCCCTCAAGCACGAAAAGTCGGAGTTGGAACAACTCCAACGCGCCTCGCCAGTTGTCCTCGGGCAACCCTTCGATCTCACAATCGACTGGTTTCTTGACCAGCAGACCGGCGGCAGTCGCTTCAAGACATGGGCCGGTCGGAAGTCCGCACTTGAGATCGCTCGCGACATGAAAACTCCCCTCTCTCAAGGGCACTATGACGATGTTGATCCACAGCAGTGGCTGAGTCATCCCTCCGGAAATGACGTGACCTTCAACTTCGATTCTGACAGCAGCGTACAGGCGTCCGGTCTCGACATCGGCTTTGTGTTGGATCCGCTCGGAATGAAGAGCGCTTCACGACCGCTACTTGAGTTTCTCGCCTTTGTCGGATTGCAGCGATTCCGGCCTCTGGCTAATCCGCGGGCGAACGCACACACGTATGCCCTTTGGGAATTCCCGCTCTCGCCCATGGTTGCTGCAGCCAT
>CAZUXX010000257.1:3532-5878 GCA_964624215.1 uncultured Planctomycetaceae bacterium | reverse complement strand
CGAGGTGCTCCTGCAGCCGCCATTCGAGAGAGTCGGCGGCACTGGTAATGGCCGAGAGCGGGTTGTTGATTTCGTGAGCGACACCGGCCGCCAGGAATCCCACTCCGGCCAGGCGTTCTGATTCCACGAGTTGGCGCGACCGCTGCTGGACCTGTGCGTCGAGGTCGGCGGCAACAGCCTTGAACCGCGAGGTCATGCTGTTGAAGGCTTCGGCGAGTTCGGACAGCTCGTCTCCGGTCGTGGACTCGATTCGATAGTCGAAGTCTCCGCGATTGGCGACCCGCAATGCTCCTTCGTGGAGCCGGGCCAGCGGGCGGAACAATCCACGATAGCCCTGGACGACGAGCCCCGCGAAGAGGACCAGCGAGATGAATCCGCTGGCGACCACCCAGTTCATGTGCCAGCGATATTCTCCCTCGGCCCGGACGAGGCGATCGGTCAGTTCGAGCGAGGGGTCGGGGATCGTCTGCACTGTATCGATCAGTTCCCCGATGCTGTTGATGATCGCCTGCTTGTGAAGGTCGTAGGTCTGCATCCGGGTCAGCGATTCGGCCTCGGCTTCGAGGTTTCCGAAGTGGTGCTCGATCCGGGTGAAGAGGGCCTGATACGCGAGTTCCTGCTGGATCGTCCGACGTGAGGCGGTCGGCATCTGCATGAGCTTGCGCTCGTACTCGTCGACGTGCCGGCGGGCTTCGGCCAACTGGGCGAGAAACTCCCGCTGTTGAACGCGGGCTGTTTCGAGGCCGACGTGCTCCGTTTCGAGCGGACTGCGGAGCGTCAGCGGGTGGACGAGCGAACTGATCGCGGAGACGAGTTCGGCACTGCGCGGCGACTGGCGAATGCTCAGCCCGAGATCCTTGACCGTCTGTCCGTAGCCTTCCAGCCCCTTGAGACTGCTGCCGAACAGGATCACGAGCAGGACCACCAGCGCGGCGATCCCGTAGATCATCTTCCAGTGCAGCGTACGCGTCACGGACACCTGAACCTCCCTGTTCCCCGTTATTTCGTAACTTACCGGAGAGGGTGGAAACGAGTCCAGAGCGAGAGCGGGGACAGACGTGTGGTAATAACAGGTTGAGCCAGCTGATCCTTGACAAGAGGATCGCGGACCCTCCAAATAGCAATCACCGTTCGGCCCCACCCTTCTCCGCTGTGGATTGCGACATGCTCCGCACGCTGCTTTTGCTGTCGCTGGTCGTCTTCGCTGCGCCCGGTCTGGTTGATGCTGCCGACCGCACGATTACCGTGACCGGGGCGGGTGAGATCCATGCACGGCCATCGGTCGTCGAGCTGGTGGGGATCGTCAAAGGCGATGCGGAGCTGGCTGAAGATGCGGTCGTCAAGTATCGCGACAACCGCCGGCGGGCTGTCGAAGCGATTGAGGCCCTGGCGATCGACGGGCTGACCATCGTCGGCGGAGGGGTCTCGATCAAGTCGGGAACGGAGGGAGATGCACAGGCGGCGATGCTGGGACGCGCGATGACGGTCGGTAGTCAGAAGCTGGCCGTGACTGAACCACTGACGATCCGGATTGAGGGGATCGAGAAGCTGTCGACGGAAGAGCTGATCGGAATCCTTGTGCGGATTGTGGACGCGGGAAAGGACGCGGGTGTCCAGATCGGGGGGAGACAGCCGAGTTACCTTGAGCTGCAGATGGGGGTTCCGGCGGAGCAGACGCTGGCGACGTTCCGACTGAGTCAGGCCGACGGGCTGCAGAAGGAGGCCTATCGGGCAGCGGTGGAGAATGCGCGGGCCCAGGCCGAACAACTGGCCGAGCTGGCCGGAGTCAGACTGGGTCCGGTGGTGAAGATCGACGACGCAACCCGGCCGGCCGGAGAATCGAACGAGGAGACTCCCAGGGATTACTGGTCGCTGCTGTACAGTCTCTCGAACTCTCCGAATTCGAAGGAAGGATACAGCAGTCAGGAATTGGCTGAGATCCCGGTGCGTGCGGTTCTGCGTATCTCGTTTGCGATCGAATAGTCGTCCAGGAGGGCCGCACGTGGTCTTCAACCAGCCGTGTTCCCGCAGAGGTCTGCTTCGGCTGGGACTCGTTACAAGGATCGTCCACGTCTTCGGGTCGTCGGCCGAGCAGCTTGTGGGCGATGATCTGCTTCCCCGGCATATTGACGCCAGGGCTGTCCAGGCGATTCGCAAGGGACTCGACTATCTTTCGCGGCAGCAGGCGCCGGACGGAAGCTGGAGGACGACTGAGGACGGGACGACGTATCCGTGTGCGATGACCGGGTTGGCCGGGATGGCGTTTCTGGCGGGGGGCAACACATCAACACGCGGTCCTTATGCCGACCAGGTTCGCAAGGCGACGCGGTTCCTCCTTTCCCAGTC
>CAZUXX010000257.1:0-3522 GCA_964624215.1 uncultured Planctomycetaceae bacterium | reverse complement strand
GTACGGGCACGGTTTCTCGCTGCTGTTTCTGTCGAGTGCCTTTGGCGGGGAGACTCATCCGCCGACGCGTCGCAAGATGGAGGAGGTAATCAAGAAAGCGATCGAATTGACGTCGGCGGGCCAGAGTCGGCTGGGGGGCTGGACGTACTATCCCGGCGGTGGTGATGAGGGAAGTGTCACCGTCACTCAGATGCAGGGCCTGCGGGCGGCACATAACGCGGGTTTCACCGTTCCGAAAGGAACGATCGAGAAGGCGATCCGTTATCTCGAACTGTGCCGCACCTCGGACGGTGGAATCATGTATTCGTACGGTTCGGGAGGGGGGACGCGATTGCCGATTACGGCGGCGGCGGTCTGCTGCATGTACTCTGCTGGGGAATATGAATCTCCCCTGGCAGAGAGTTGCCTGAAGTACGTCATCGCCCAGTTCCGCTCGAGCGGGAAGTCGTTTCGGACCGGACACGATTTCTATACCAACATCTATGCCGCCCAGGCGTTCTATCAGGCAGGAGATGAGTACTGGGACGCGTACTTTCCACCGACGCGCGACAACCTGATTCAATCCCAGCGGGAGGATGGCCACTGGGACGGCGACGGGATCGGCCCCGTTTACGGGACAAGCCTTGCGAGCACAATCCTGCAGTTACCTTACAAGTTTCTCCCGATCTATCAGAGGTAACCGGAATGCATTCCGGAGCGGCTGATTCCCTCGCGGGTTTGCGGGCTCCGGAGTTCGCGGTTGTCGAAGCTGAAGCGAGCTCACTTCCGAGTGCTTTTCAAGAAAGGCCCCTGTGACCGATCAACCGACTGCTCCCGACCTTGCGGCACTCGACCAACTCAAGACGGCACAGGAGCGAATCCGAGAACAGATTCGTGCGGCTGTGGTGGGGCAGGTTGCCGTGATTGAGCAACTGCTGGTCGCCATCTTCGCAGGGGGCCACTGCATCCTTGAAGGGGTTCCCGGGCTGGCGAAGACGCTGCTGGTTCACACTGTTGCCGACTGCCTGTCGCTGGATTTTGGTCGCATCCAGTTCACCCCGGACCTGATGCCGGCCGACATCACGGGGACCGATGTGCTCCACGAGGACAAGGCGAGTGGTCACCGCGAGTTCCGGTTCGTGAAGGGGCCGATCTTTACGAACATTCTGCTGGCAGACGAGATCAATCGCACCCCACCGAAAACGCAGGCGGCCCTGCTGCAGGGGATGCAGGAGCGGCAAGTCTCGGCAGGTACGCACGTCTTCCAGTTACCCTCACCCTTTTTCGTGCTGGCGACGCAGAACCCGATTGAGCAGGAAGGGACGTATCCCCTTCCCGAAGCGCAGCTGGACCGCTTCCTGATGAAGGTGGTTGTCGGCTACCCGACGCGGGATGAGGAGCGGGCCATCTATCGGCTGACGACCGGTGCCGCGGGGGGGAGCGCGAACCATGTCCTGAGCGGGGAGGAAGTCCTGGAGCTGCAGAAGCTCGTCCGCCGCGTTCCGGTGAGCGACCTGCTGATTGACCATGTGATGGAGCTTGTCCGGGCAACCCGTCGGGATGATCCCGAGGCTCCGCCGTTCGTAAAGAACTGGATTCTGTGGGGGGTGGGACCGCGTGGCGGCCAGTCACTGATTCTGGCGGCGAAAGCACGGGCGGCCCTGTATGGGCGGCCCGAAGTGGATATCGAGGATATCCGGGCCATGGCTGTTCCGGTTCTGAGGCATCGGGTCGTGCTCTCGTACAACGCCGAGGCGGAAGGTCAAACCCCGGACACGATCATCCAGAAGCTTCTGGAGACGGTTCCGCTGCATTCCGGACCGGCTGCGCATGATCCGCATGTGCAGCGTGCACTGCAGCCGGCTGCCGCCGAGTAGACGAGCAGACACGCACCGATGTCGGCCCTCCGGTGACCTATGACCGGGCAGGAGAGCGTGTTGTTGAAATGACGACTGCATGCTGCCGTACGTGAGCAGGGAGATCGGAGACGCAGTCTTGCCGGTGGCAGACAGACGGGCGTTGCTTGACGCTGCGATCTGGTGAGTTCAACTTGGCGGCATGACCGACTCTGACTCACTTCGCGACCATCCCGTCTGGCAATGTGGCCCGCACCGGCTGCAGGCCGGGACGACGCCTTTGCTGATGGGGATCCTGAACGTGACGCCCGACAGTTTCTCGGATGGGGGGCAGTTTCACGAATTCGGGAGTGCGATCGAACAGGGGATCCTGCTCGCCGAGGAAGGCGCCGACATCATCGATGTTGGCGGTGAATCGACGCGGCCCGGCGCCACTCCGGTCGGCGAAGAGGAGGAGTTGCGGCGCGTCATTCCCGTCATCGAACATCTGGCGAAGCAGGTTCGGGTTCCAATCTCGATCGACACGATGAAGTCGCGTGTCGCCCGTGAAGCCCTCGCCGCGGGAGCGAACATTGTCAACGATGTTTCGGGAGGAACGGCGGACGAGGAGTTGATCGGCGTCTGTGCGGAGACCGGGTGCGGCGTGTGTGTGATGCACATGCAGGGGACGCCCCGGACGATGCAGATCAATCCGCACTACGATGACGTTGTCGGCGAGGTTGTTGCCGAGCTGAAGCGGCGGATGCAGCGGTTCATCGACGCGGGGGTGGGGCCGGACCGGATCTGCCTGGACCCGGGGATCGGATTCGGGAAGACGTCGTCACACAACGTGGAATTGCTGAGGAATCTCGACCGGTTGCGTGCGCTGGGGCATCCGGTCCTCATCGGGCATAGCCGCAAGCGGTTTTTGAAAACGCTGGTTGGCCGGGAGATTGACGAGCGTCTGATGGGGACCGTTGGCGTTTCGATCGCACTTGCAATGCGGGGAGTGGACGTCCTTCGCGTGCACGATGTGCGGCGGGTGAGTGATGCGCTGCGAGCGTGGAGCGCTCTGGTGACCGACGTGTGGTCCGACCATCACGAGGGATCGAACGACCCGGGCGACGGTGATTCACAGGCGAGCAGCTGACCAGATCGTTGTGAGCCGAGTGATCCACCGGGTGCCGATTGCCGGATCCGGGGATCAGTGCTTGGGAGAGACCAGCCGGACCGGGATCCCCTGGCGGGCGAGTTCCTGCTTCGTCTGTTCGATGGTGTACTCGCCGTAGTGGAAGATGCTGGCGGCGAGTGCGGCAGATGCGGAAGCCTCGCGGAATGCGTCGGCCATGTGATCGGGCGAGCCGCATCCACCACTGGCGACGACGGGGATCTCGACAGCTTCGGCGACCGCGCGAGTGATTTCGAGGTCGTAGCCGTCGCGGGTTCCGTCGGCATCCATGCTGGTCAGGACGATCTCTCCGGCACCGAGTTGTTCGACTTCTTTCGCCCAGGCGACGGCATCGAGTCCGGTGGGAGTGCGTCCTCCGTGGATATGAACATCCCAGTAGACGGAGGAGGACTCAGGAAACTTCGACACGTATCGGTCGCGAAACGCCGGCTGAGTGGGCAGTGGCCGGGGAGAGATGCGAAGGTGTTCGGGGATGGCTTCCAGCTGCCCGGAGCTGACTGTCGGAGCAGCCGCGTCGAC
>CAZUXX010000256.1:0-5884 GCA_964624215.1 uncultured Planctomycetaceae bacterium | reverse complement strand
GCGCGGACCCCAAGCCAGCTCATCCTTCACTCACTCGGGTTGTGGGACGGCTGTGTTCGAATTCCATAGGTGATTTGCAGCCCAGAGCCAGGGTGGCAAACAAGGTCTCCGGGTCGGCGGCGCGGCCGGTGAGAAGCTTGGTGCGAAGGTAGTCGGGAAGGAGGTCGCTGAACTTGAGGGTGGCATCAGCACTGGAATCGGGTTCGGCGGGGACTTGAAGATAATCCGCGTTGGTGGTGAAGAGTTGGGTGAGTTGATGAAGAACGTCGGTGGCGGGGGCATGGAAGCGGATGGCGAGGCTGTCGGGTTGCGCGGTGAGTCCGCTGCTGCGTCGGAGGAGGGTCGCGAGGGCGTGGTTCACGCGGCTGCCGGCGAAGGTCCACCACACGGTTCGCCCCTTTCCGGTGTCCTCGCGGAGGACGGTGCCGTCGGGCCGCAGCCATTCGAATTCGGCCTTCAGTTCGGCGAATGCTGTCGTGGCGCGACGGGAGAGGTAGTCCGGTGCCTGCTCGAGGAGGAGGACGTCCTTCATCCTGTCGGCAAGCGCGGACCCGAGCCCCGTTGAACCGCCGAACCAGCGTGTGCGACCTTCCGTCTCGTCGGATTCGACCCAGGCGCGGCGAGAACGCCAGTCGAGGTGGACAAGGCGCCAGCTTCGACCGCCCAGCGAGATGGATCTGGGGGCGGTGCGATCAAAGAAGTTCGCCTGATCGACCGTGCCCAGTTCCCGCTGACCATGCAGAACGGTCACCATCGGTGAAGAGGTGAAAACGGACAGCAGTTCGGAGAAATAGCGATAGCCGAACTCCGCCTCGCCTTCGCGGCCGATGTAGAGAACGCCGTTGTCTTCCTGGAGAATGCCGCGGTCGAGGAGATGGTTGACGATGGCATCCCGATCATCCGCGGGAATGTCAGCGAAGACGGGGAGGCGCAGGAGCCAGTCGCCCCATGAGGCGCGTCCGATGCCGCCCTCCTGCAGGATCAGGGCGAGGAGCTGCTGGGAGAACACGTGGAGGGGCAGCGGCGGCGGCTGAATCGGTTCGATATAACCAGAGCGCCACAGCTCGACGAGACCGAGGGTCTGGTGCAGGGCGGAGGGAGTCGTGGCAAGGAACAGACAATTGCGTCGGGTCCCGGCTCGGCGTCCAGTTCGGCCGAGGCGCTGGAGAAGGGAGGCGACAGTCGTCGGGGCGTCGATCTGGATGACGCGGTCCAGATCACCAACATCAATGCCTAGTTCCAGCGTGCTTGTCGCGACGATGACACAGTCGCGGGCCGCACTGAATTTCGCCTCCGCCTCGCGTCGCTCCTGAACACTGAGCGAGCTGTGCGAAAGAAACGTCTCGATCCCGAGGCGCCGCAGGAGACCGCCGAGTTGCTCGACGCGTGAGCGCGAGTCGCAGAAGACGAGGCGTTTCTCCCCGCGATGCAAACGCGAGATCACCGTGGCGGCATTGTCCAGGTTGCCGACGAAATCGACCTCCACATCCGGGGGTGCGACGTCCTTCGCCGGTGCGCTGACGACGCGCCGCTCACCCGGCCGATGCGCCGCCAGCCAGTCGAGGAGTTCATCGGGATTCCCAACCGTGGCGGAGAGTCCGATGCGCTGAGGTTCGACGGCGGCAAGGCGAGTCACTCGCTCGAGAACGGCTAGGAGGTGCCATCCACGGTCATCACCGGCGAAGGCGTGAATCTCATCGACAATGATGGCTCGTAGGCCCTGAAACAGCTCTCGATGCGCGACGCGGCGGGACACCAGCATTGCCTCGATGGATTCCGGTGTGGTGAGGAGGATGTCGGGCTGATGTCGCAGGACCCGCTGGCGACGGGCCTGCTCGACATCACCGTGCCAAAGGCCGCAGGAGCGCCCGACCAGCGCCGTGTATTGCTCCAGTCGGACCTGCAGGTTGTTGAGCAGCGCCTTCAGCGGGCAGATGTAGAGAACACTCAGTCCGGTCCACGCCTCCGACAGCATCCGCGAAAGCACGGGGAAGACCGCTGACTCAGTCTTACCGCCGGCGGTCGGGGCAAGAAGCAGGCAGTGACACCCTCCCAGAATCGGATCAATGCTGAGTTCCTGCAGTGGACGCAGATCCCGCCAACCCAGTGAGTTGACAATGTGATGCTGCAGCGCGAGATGAAGCCGGTCGAAGCTGCTCACATCTTCAGATCGATGTCATCGACCGTGGCTGCGCCCGCGGCGGCCTGCTCGGCCGGGGTCAGTTCAGCGTTCGAAAGGGTGAGGGCGTAATCCCGGCGTGGGTGGAAGTCAGGAAACTGATCGATCCGATCCAGAACGTCAGCGACGAGCTTCTTCAGATAGAGACGCGGCGCGACGCCCACCTTGCCGCCAAGCTTGCCTGTCACTGACTGCGCCAGAGTTCTCAACATCGGTTCGTCCGCGACACGCCGAAGTCGCTCGGGATCCCTTGCGCCCTCGGCAAACAGATCGCGGACGCGAACGCCGACCTCGACCAGAGACTCGAGTGAGAAGCCGTGCAGGCGCAGTTGGACCGCGCGTGGATTGTCGAATCGGACATCCGTGGTGAAATCGACGTGAAGCCGCTGGGCCAAGGGCTGAAGTCTCTGCACCCCCTGGGGGCTGTCAAAGAACGCGGGCGTGCCGGTGATCATCAGGTAGAGCCCCGGGAAACGCCCGGCATCCACCTCGTCGATGAGCTGGCGCAGGGCGTTCAGCGCCTTCTCCCGGACATCGCCGCGGACACGTTGCAAGGTCTCAACTTCATCCAGCACCACAAGGAGACCAGGCACGCCGGAGTCACGCAGGACACAAAGGAGACCCTGCAGAAAACCGAGCGCGGCGAAGTGATCGACCTCTCCCCGCACGCCGGCCGCGCGTTTCGCCTCGGCCCCGACGGAGGGTTGTCCGCTGAGCCATGCGAGAATGCCATCGGCGATCGCGCGCTGATTGCGGGCCACGGCCTGCCGATACGCGCGCAGGCCGACCGCGAACATCGGCGTGGTCCGGCTCACCGTGGCCAGCCGCTGTTCCACCAGCTCGCTGGTGTGCTCCAGCAGTTCGTTCTCGGACGCGCCCGCGACGACGGCCAGCACATCCTCCTCCAGCGCGAAGAACCACGCATCAATCAGACTTCGAAAAGCCCCCTGATCGGCGTCCGCCGTGCGAAGTCGTTCGATCAGGCGCCGGTACACGGTCTCGAGCCGGTGAAGCGGCGTCTCGGTCTCGGAGATCTGCACCTCCGTCACGGCGAACCCGCGCTTCAGCGCCCGATCCTGCAGCCAGCGCGCGAGAAACGTCTTGCCGCATCCGTAGTCGCCGCGAACGGCCTTGAAGACGGCTGAACCGGCGGCCACGCGGTCCAGTTCCTCCGTCAGAGCGGCTTCGAAGCGATCGAGTCCCACAGCGAGGGCGTCCAGGCCGTTGCGCGGCACGGTGCCCCGACGCAGGGCGTCGAGAATCTCGACTCGCTTTTGCGGACTGACGCTCACTCGATCTCGAACTGTGTCTTCAGCAGGTCCCGGTTGAGGCGCACCGTTGCGGAGGGCTCGTCCACCGACAGGATCGGATACCCCTCGACGTTAAGGACGCGGCGCATTCCCGCCAGCAATCCCGGCAGACGAAATTCGGGAACGCCGACGCGCCCCGCCAGCGCGGCCATCAGCATGGTGCCGCCTCGCTCGTCCAGCGCGCTGAGGACGCGACGGAGCATCTCCGGGGCTGGCGCCACGCGTCCCGCGAGCTGCTGCTGCGTTCCGAACCTCTCCGAGGAGAACAGGGCGTCGATCCACGACGCCGACGACGGGACGCCGCCGGCATCCGACTGACGCGGCTGGAACAGGGGCAGCCCGGCGACCTCCGGCGCGGCCACAGGCGGCGGAGCAGGTGCTGCCGTCGCAGGCTGCGTTTCCGATTCAAACCACCAACCCGGCGGACGCTGCGGCACAGCGTGCCATCCGTCGGGGCTGAAGTGTTCCTGCGCAAGGACGGCCACGGGCACAAGGACCTCCTGAGGCGTAAGTCCTCCGTGGTAGCCGTTCTTGCGGTAGCTATAGATAAGCCGCTCGGTCCATGGCGCCACGAAGCCGCCCTGCACGAAGGGGGCGACGCGACCACCACGCACGACCAGCTCGCCTTCGCCGGGCAGGTCACCGAGTGGACGGTAGCGATCTCCCGCCTCGTACCTGCGCAGTTCGGAGTCGTGTTCGACCACGTGCCCGTGGTCGCTGGTGAACACCACCACGCGCTGCGCCGTGGCGGCGGCCACGAGCAACTGCTGCAGGAGCGGCACCCGTTCGAGTGTCCACGGGATGTTGAGCTGATCGCCCTTGAGCAGGTGGTCATCCACGGCGTTCACGACCGCCGCAACGACGGGGATCGCGCCCTCGATGAGATGTCGTGCGTCCTCGCTGAGGCCGACGTCGCCCGCGCGGGTGAGGTCATTCTTCAGCAGGAGAACGGGCGCGCGGTTCCCGGGCATCTTACTCAGGGCCGGATGATCGCGGAAGAGGACGACCTCATTGGCGGGGTTCATCGCCTGCTCCCGGCCTCCCAGCAGCAGGCGTCTGGACCATTCCGTAATCGTCGGCAGACCGGCGACGGCAAAACCGCCTTCCTCAGCCGTGCCCTGTGCCAGCTCGGCCATCCCCATCTGTCCAATGCTGACGATCAGCTCGCGATAAACGGCGAGGCTCATGCCGTCCACGACGAGGAGCAGCACGCGCTGTCGCGCGGCGAGGGGCGCGACGATCCGCCCGATCACATCCTCGACCCCCATCAGCTCTGAGGCGCCCGTCGCGTGCGCGGCCACAAGGGCCTCGGCGAACTTCCGGTTCTCCGTCTCGCGCCGGGCGGTCACCGACTTGATCAGTTCCCCATAGGCACGGCTGAGCGTTTCCTGGCTGTCGCCGTGGTAGAGAGCGATCCGCGCCCAGTCAACGAACGAACCCTCCCGGAAGTACGCACCGGCCAGGGCCGGGAGATTCGGGGCCGCGGCGGACTCGGAGAACACCAGCCACCGACTCAGGCGCAGGGCCATGTCGAGGCGCCGAGTCCGATCCGGATCGACTCGGGCCGAACGATGCTTCTGAATCCATCCGATCGTCTGCTCGAGCCCCTTCAGCTCCTCCCTCGAAGGCCGCGTCAGGAATCGGAGCAGTTCCTCACCGAACTGCGCCAGGCGCTGCTCGAACCCGGTTGGCGAGGCGCTGCTGAGGTGTGCGCGGTTCTCGAGGTGGATCTGGCGAAGCAACTGATCCATCATCTCAAGTTCGACCCGCGCCGTGTCCGCACTTGTCCGGTCCAGCCAGCGCCGACCCGCTTCTGCCAGGAGTCGCCCCTCGTTCTCCGAGGCGCGCTGTCCTCCGAAGAACTGCTCGGCGCGTCCGCGGGCGGCGAGCAGTTCGGGATTCGATCCGGCCTCGCGATCGAAGAGCACCTCGCACGTCAACGCCAGCGCGGGGACACTCACCGCCTGCGCGCTTCGCAGCGCTGCGAACACGAGCGGGGCGCCGGGACCGGCGGATCGCTGAAGCCATGTCACCACCGCCTGCGCTCCCTCCGGCGGCAACTCCATGAATCGTCGGACCGCCTCGGGCTGGCGCGCCCAGTCGATCACGTCTGCGAGATCCGGTTTGCCTCCGCGGAAGCGCAGCACCTGGCGCAGGAATGTTTCCCACACAGTTTCCCAGTCGAGTCGTCCGGTGGGGACGGGAGGGAAGCCATCAGGCGGTTGCGCCTCCACGAGGGCCTCGGCCATCCAGCGGAGATTTCGAAGGCGCGGCTACTGCAATTAATGCAGTTGTAGAGTCTCCTAAAGGTGAGACAAGTAAAGTAGCTTGTCATATCAGAGGCTTTATTTACAAGGATATTTATATCGAAAAAGAACAAAAAGATGTAAATAGT
>CAZUXX010000255.1:0-5904 GCA_964624215.1 uncultured Planctomycetaceae bacterium | reverse complement strand
GGGCGCTCGACGCCATGGCGGCTCGGCTACCGCATGTGCATCGCGGCGAGCGTGTAGCATGAAGTACGTCACATTCACCGCAAACAGATGCGATGTGCTCTTTGCGTGTCCTTCTTCCCAAGGTAGTAGGCTTCGAAAGCCTTTTTCGGAACGTGCCGCATGCACTGTCCGCATTCAGCGACGGGTTGCGTCACGGTGCGAAGTGCGTCACAACTCGCATCAAAAGTAGAGCCCAAACGCTTCAGGTTGCACCGATACTGCCGTTCGCGGCGAAAGCTGCTCGGACTGCCCAAGGTGCTCCATAGTGTTGGGAATGCGCGAAAACTGCCAAAGGATGAGGCTATGGTCATGAACACGTTGCGGGTCGGTAGTCTGTGCGGTGTATTTGTTGCCGGGCTTCTTGTTACCTGCATAGCGCGATCGCAGTCCGTGGCGCCTCCGGCGCTGCCGCAGGGCGACACGGGTATCGCTGCATCGTACCCCAGCGATATCAACATCGCATCGGATCCGAAGGTATTGTATTTCGATGGTTTCGAGAACTACACGTCGGTAAGCCAACTCACAGGGTCTGGTAACTTCAATAACTACTATCAAGGTTCCAACATCGCGTTGGACACAGCTACGCGTTTCCATGGGGCGAAAGCACTGAGAATGCGAATGCCATCTTCGGGCGGCGAGGTGTCTAACGCCGTTGTGAAGAGGATCGTGCCAAGCCGCGACACGTTATTCATGCGTGTGTATATGCGGTATCAGCCGAATTATGCGGGCATCAACTCGGCTCACAACGGCCTGCGCATATCCGGCAACTACACGGGGCCGGGCCGTAGACCGAACGGCCGCGACTTCTTTTTGGTCAACATCGAAAACTCTAGATACCGTGGCGAACCCGAGCCGGGCTATACACACGCGTACGTATATCATCCGGAGCAGGACGATGTGTACGGCGAGCATTGGTATCCCGATGGCTCGACGAGTAACGGATCGCAGTCGTTTGGGCCGCACTTCGTCGCGCGGCCGAATGTGGTACCTCGTAGAGGCGAGTGGATATGTATGGAAGTGCTCGTCCAGCTGAACACACCGGGGAGCAGGGATGGCCGCATCGCGGTGTGGCAGGACGGCGCTCTCGTGGCGGATTGGCCGAATCTGCGTTTCAGGGACGTCGACACCGTGAAGATCGATGAGATTCAGCTTGAGAACGGGGGGCAACGCTCGAGCCAACAGAATGACAAGTGGTATGACAACCTCGTTATCGCGACGTCATACATCGGCCCAATGGCGATCGAGACTTCTTCGAGGCCACATCCTCCGACTGACCTGCAAGCCAATTGACCACAGCCGGTAGGCTGGTCGTTGATTGACCGTACGCGGGCGCGTGCGGTCAGGACCCTTCAACGCAGAACGTTTGGTGGCGAGCAGATCGGGCTGCAGTCGGGGGTGCGTGCTGCGATGTGCTCGCCGGATAGGTTGGGCCAACAGGCCAAGGGTCCCCGTTGTCTGAGGTTGTGCCGGATCGCGGTCGT
Source organism: uncultured Planctomycetaceae bacterium (assembly GCA_964624215.1). Classification (GTDB taxonomy): domain Bacteria; phylum Planctomycetota; class Planctomycetia; order Planctomycetales; family Planctomycetaceae; genus CAZUXX01. Next base: position 4,384 of record CAZUXX010000255.1, on the reverse strand, counting down.
AGCTGCTCGAAGTGATCGCGCCAAGAGAAGAGTAAGTTCATCCGCGGTCGGGATCGGTGGCGCGCTAGTCGAAGTTCCCGGCGACGGCGAGAAAGGTGGGCTACGCCGTCTGATTCCCGGGGGGGGGGGGCTCTCAGGCAGAGCAAAGGCCCCAGCCAATGCGCCCGCGGCAGCGGGCGCAGCGCAGCGGCGTCGACTTTGTTTACATTCGTCGCAGGGGCGTCCCGCTAACGCTCTGATTCGGCGGCATTTCTTCTGGTGGCGCGAAAATTGCAATTCCTCCCGGCAGACGGAATTGGTTACAGCCAGAATGATCAAGTCTCGAACCGCCTGCGTATCGTTTGTCGTTGCGACAGCCTGTGCGTTGCTGTTCACGGTTCCGACGGCGAGAGCCGACACATCCTATGTCGGAGAGTCGGAGCTCGTTTCGTGGTCGTGCACGGGAAGCCCTTGCCCGTGGGGCACATGGCTAGACGGTCATGCATTGGTGTGGCCGGAGGCGCTCGATCCCGCGAGCACGCGGTTCGGCTACACGACGTCCGGTGCCATTTATTTGCCGGCTGAGATCGCCAATCGGGTGACGGTCTGGATCGATTCCGGTAGTGCCACTTTGTATGCCGGGTATCCGGACAGCAGCCCACATCGCGTCCTCGCGACGTTGAGCGATAGCTATCACTTCGATGTAACGGAGCTGGCACCTGGAGAGGTGCTTAGCGTTCAGGGAAACGCGGCGTTCGGCTATCAGATCGATATTCGGCAAGAGCCGCAGCCAGAGGTGCCTCCTGTTGGCACGCCATCACAGATGGTGACGTGGAACTGCACGGGCGCCTATTGTCCGTGGGGGGGTAGCACCGCCAATCCTGCCTTGGTTTGGCCGGAGTTTGCGGAGGCTGTGTCGAGCCGTTTCGACTACACAACCTCAAAGCCGATTTATCTGCCTGCTACGCGGGCGAACGGAACAGCGATTCGATTGGAGAGCGGTCTAGCAACTGTCTACGCGGGCGCACCGAACGCTTCGAGCCATCGTGTCCTCACGACTCTTGCGGTTGGAGTCACGTACGAGATCTCTGGGGTGAACGCCGGGGAGGTCGTCAGCGTTCAGTCCGACAATGAGTTCAGATATGTAGTAGACGTTGCTGAGGCGAGCGAGCCGGAAGGTCCCGGCGAGCCCGAGGGTCCCAGCGAGCCTGAGCCGCCGCCGCCCGGTGGCGGATCCGGAGGTTCGGGTTCCAGCTCGACTTCGCAGTCAGTTTCGTGGACCTGCACGTCGAGCCCGTGCCCCTGGGGTGACTTGCTCTGGGGACACGCTCAGGCGTGGCCCACGGAGCAGGCGCTCAGCAGTCGCCTCGGTTACACGACGTCAGAAGGGATCTACCTGCCGGCGTCCCTGGCCAACGGCACGAAGCTGCTGCTCAACAGCGGTTCTGCGTCGTTGTATGCCGGGTTGCCGGAAACCGTCACGCATCGCCTTCTCACGACGTTGGTGGTCGGCGTCGAGTACGAAGTTACGGGCCTACTGGCCGGCGAAGTGCTCAGCGTTCAAGACGACAACGCGTTCGATCTCACAGTCGCCTTCTCGGACGGTCAACCGCCGCAAGACCCACCGCAAGATCCGCCGCCGAGCTCTCCCGAACTGCCGGCCGATGCGATCCACTCCATACCGGCTTGGTGGCGGTGTGACATTCCGGAGTGCACGACCCCGGATTGGATCAGCTCTGTCATCAACTGGCCGTCGTGGGCGGCATATGCCAATAACAACCGGGCGGGCGAGAATTCACGCACCGTGTACGCGGCCGATGGCGGGATGCTCTACCCGTACATGGGCTCGTGGGCGCATGGTTGTGAGGTGACAGTGCATTCCGGTACTGTGCTGATCATCGAGTGGGAGCGCGGTACGGATACGTGGCGTGAAACGTGGGTGCATCCGGGCGAGACACACGTCATCCAGCTCGTCCCACCGGAGGACGGCGCGATGATTGAGACGAGCGACGGGCACTTCAACGACTTCGTCGTCACCTTGAATAACTGCACACCTCAGCCGCTGCCTTAAGCCAGAATCTCGGGCTCGGTGCCTCGTCAGGCACTGAGCCCGAGATGGCAACGCCGCCCTCATAAGCGTGTTCCAGTTGGCAGACTGCCGATCCCCGCTCGGGCAACTTCCCAAGCGTATGAAGCCGGCTTGATTCGTCACTGCAAAGCCGGCGATTCCTGCTAAAGTAGCCCCAGAATCAGTCGACGAGTTCGTCCGGCGTTATGGGCCTGGGGGCCAGGGAGGCCAGTCATGTCGGATGCGGGCAACGTCAGTCTTCTCTGCCGTTCGAGAAGGACCGCCAGTCGTTCTCTCGCGGCGGTCTGGGTAGCATCCGCGCTGCTGTCTGCCGGGGCCGAGATCATGGCCGCGCCTAGCATTGCCTTGTCGAGCGACAAGACTTATCTGGTCGACCCGAGCGGTGCCCCGGTGTTCATCAACGGCGATACCGCCTGGTCATTGATGGCTCAGCCCACGAACGCCCAGGTTCAGGCGTATCTCGATGATCGTAAGGCCAAGGGCTACAACGTCATCATCGTCTCGTTGATCGAGGCCGCGTTCGCGGACAACGCACCTGCCAACGCCCTCGGCGACCGGCCGTTCACCGGCGCGCCGTTCGCGACACCGAACGAGGCTTACTTCGCTCGAGCGGACTGGATCATCGAGCAAGCCGCCGCTCGCGGAATCACGCTGCTTCTGGCGCCGGCCTACGTCGGCTACGACTGCGGGTGGGAAGGCTGGTGTGCGCAGCTGCAATCGGCTTCTTTGTCCACGATGCGCGGCTACGGCCGCTTCCTCGGTAATCGCTACAAGGATCATCCGAACATCGTCTGGTTGATCGGCGGCGACACGAATCCCTTTGCCCACAACGTCGACGAGAAACTCGCGGAGATGGTCGCGGGCATCAAGGAGTTCGACCCTGACCACTTGATGACGGCGCACACCGGCCCGGAGACCTCCGCACAGGAGATCTGGGGATCACCGCCGTGGTTGGATCTGAACACGATCTATACGTACTCGGAGAGAACGTACGAGAAGACCGCCAGCGAGTACCGGCGGGCGAATGCGTTGCCCCTGTTTCTGCTGGAGACCGCCTACGAGAACGAGCACGGGTCGACACCGCTGTCGCTGCGAGCTACGGCCTACCACTCTGTGCTGTGGGGTGCGCGACTGGGGCATTTCTTTGGCAACTGTCCAATCTGGCCGTTCGGGGCTTCTACGGCGGCCAACTTTTGTCGGTCGACCAATTGGATTGCGGAGCTCGACTCTGCGGGCTCCACGACGGTCGCCTATATAGGCGACTTGATGCGTAGCCGCAGGCATTGGCTCATGCGGCCCGATCATGCAAATGCCGTGATGACACAGGGGCACGGCAGCGGCAGCACGCGTGCCGTGACTGCTCGCGCGGCGGACGGCTCGTCGGTGATCGCCTATCTCCCGACTCGCCGTCAGGTCACTATCGACATGACGAAAGTGTCAGGCTCCAATGCGCAAGTCTGGTGGTGGAACCCGCGGACGAACTCCGCGACCAACGTCGGCACTTTCCCTACCACCGGCTCGCAGGCGTTCACCCCGCCCGACACCAACGATTGGGTGCTCGTAATCGACGACGCATCGCAAAACTTCCCGCCACCCGGCGGAGCGCTCGCATCGCACGCGCCGATGCCTCCGTCGAATCTCACGGTCCAGTAGCTTTAGCGACGTCGTTCTTGGGGACGTCCAGCGACGTGCAAGATTGACCCGCTATCCTAGGGACCCTAGACTGCCCATCCTTGAATACCGCGTGGGGCCATAGCTCAGCTGGGAGAGCGCTACAATGGCATTGTAGAGGTCGGCGGTTCGATCCCGCCTGGCTCCACCACCTCTACCATCCTCTCTTCTCCGTCCCCATCGTCTAGAGGCCTAGGACACCGCCCTTTCACGGCGGCAACGGGGGTTCGAATCCCCCTGGGGACGCCATTGCAGCGCTTCGAGATCCGACGGTTTTACGGCGCGCCCGGTCCGTGCCGGCCGTGGGCGACCTACTGTGTCAGCTTCAGCACCCTGTCGGGGGCCTTACGCAGCCGCTCCAGATGGGTACCCGGGGGCAACCCTTCCTCGCGGCGACACCGTACTCCGTGTCTGGCGTGGCACACGGGGCAGTTTCCCCACGTAGCCTTGTGCTCGGCGGCGAGCTCAACTAGTTGGAGCGCTCCGGTCAACGCGACTCTCCATGGACCAACTCTCCTGGGAGCCGCGATGCAGAATCTGTGCCAGCAGCCCGAGCGGCTGGTCTAGGTCTGAAGGAGGCCGGGCGCGCTCAATGCGCCCCCTCAATCGCTCACTCCCCCAACGCCGTCCGCATCTCCGCGATCT
>CAZUXX010000254.1:0-5905 GCA_964624215.1 uncultured Planctomycetaceae bacterium | reverse complement strand
AGATTCACCTGCTGCCGGGCCTGCTGGCACACGTTCATCATCACGGCTTGCGGGGGCCCCAGGTCGATCACATCGCCGGGATGTTCGCTCCCGTCCTGCGTTTCGTCTTGCGCTGGAGAAATGCGGTCGCCCTCGCTGTCGTGGCCATCACTGCCGTTCTGATTGCCCCACTGTTTCGACTCGAGGGACGCTACACGATCGACCGCATGTTCACCGAGGACAGCGAGCTGGTCCGCAACACCCGCTGGCTGGAAGAACACATCGGGCCGGTGGATACGACCGAAATCATCCTGCGGATCGACGACGTCAGTCCGGGAGACTTTCTCTCCCGGATTCGCCGGATCCAGACTCTCGAACAGTCGCTGGCCGAGGTTCCCTCTGTCGCGGGGACGTTCTCCTCCGCCACCATGCTCCCGAACCTCCACGAGTTCCAGAAACGCTCGTCTCCCTTCGGTTCTCCCGTTGTCAGCCTGTACCTGCTGCGAGGGGCCGTCGACCGTCGCCGGGCGGAGCTCACCGAGGGAACACATCTGGCGATCGAGGGAGAAACCGAATTCTGGCGGATCACCATCCGCACGCCGCTGTTCTCCGCCAGCAATCGCAGCAAACTCATCGGGGAGATTCAGTCGCGGATCGCGCAGCAAACCGCCGACTGGCCGCAGCAGCCCCACGTGACCATCACCGGCGGGTCACACCTGTTCTTCCAGGCTCAAAGTGATGTTCTGCGAGATTTCGCCGAAAACATCGGACTGGCGTGCGTGCTGATCTTTCTTCTCGTCGTGGTCGTCTTCCGCAGCCTCCCCCTGGGATTCGTGGCGATGCTGCCGAACTTCGTGCCCATCATCGTGGTGTTCGGACTGCTCGGCTGGATCGACGGCACCATCGATATCGGAATGACGGTCGCCGGCTGCATCGCTCTGGGGATCGCCGTCGACGATACGTCCCATGTGCTGGTGGCCTACCAGCAAGCCCGACAATTCACCGGCGGACGCGAACGGGCCCTCCGCATCGCGTACTCGCAGACAGCGACCCCGGTCATCCAGACTTCCCTGATCTGCGGCCTCTCGATGCTTCCCTACCTGACGGCTTCGATGGTTTACCTCAGCCGCTTCGGTCTGCTGCTGTCTGTCCTGATGGCTGCGGCCCTTGTCGCCGACCTTCTTTTTCTCCCGGCCCTCGTTGCCGGACCGCTCGGTCGGTTGCTCCCCGACCATCGATCTGCACGGATTCCGGGGGAATAATAGCCAGGCATCCCGCGCCCGATGGGAGTGCGGAGCAGGGGAGCTGAAATCGACAGGCCCCGATGCCACATGTGCTTCGCGTGTGGCCCCCGGCGGGAGTGTGTTAGACTGATACCGTCGCACGCGGGCCGGATCCGTATGCGGCGAGACCGCGGAGACCTTCACAAACGACTCAACATTGGTTCGTCATGGATCAAAGGGACAAGCTCTGTGCCGACTGCTGGAAGCGTGGTACCGAAGCCATGCAGAAGCAGAACTGGGATTACGCCATCGAAATGTTCGGAACGTGCGTCAATCTCAAGCCGGGGAATGTCGTCTACCGGCAAAGCCTCCGGGGGTGCGAGCGGTCCAAGTACAAGGACAACGGGACCGGAGCCGGAGCGCTCGCCAAGGCCAAGCTGATGTCGATCCGTGGCCGCATCAAAAAGGCCAAGGCGAAAGAGGACTGGGTTGAAGCCGACAAGGCCATCGAAGAAGGCCTGCGGATCAATCCCTGGGATACGCAGCTCAACAGCGATCTGGCCGAAGTCGCCGAGGCCCAGGATTACATGGAGATTGCTGAGTTCGCCCGCAAGACCGCCGTCGAAGCCAATCCGAAATCGAAAGAGCTGATCCTCGCCTATGCCGATATTCTCGAACGCCGCGGGAACTACACCCAGGCGGTCAAGGCGCTCGAAGCAGCATTACGACTCGATCCCACCGATGTCGCGATCGAGCGGCGGATCACGAATGTCCAGACGCGCCAGACGACCAGCGAGGGAGGATTCGAAGACGCCGAATCGAGCTCCGATGTTCGCGTCCGGCGTACCATGCCTGCCCAGCAGGGAGAGATGGTCGCTCCGGGGCAGTCCGAAGAAGCCGACCTGAAGCACGCGATCCGCAAAGAGCCCGACAAGATCGAGCATTACCAGAAACTCGCCACGTACTACCGGGCCAACCGCCAGTTCGAAGAGGCGCGCGAGGTTCTGAAGACCGCGGTCGATATGTCCGGCAACGATCCCGCCTACCGCGAGCAGCTCGAGGATGTCGAACTCGAACTGATGCGGCGAAACCGCGACCTCGCGCGCGAAGCCGCCACCCGCGACACCTCGGATACAACCGCCCGCTCCAACTGGGAAGAGCTCGAAAAGGAGCTCGTCAAACGCGAGCTCGAGATCTACCTCTCGCGAGAGAGTCGATACGACAAGGATATGCGGCTCAAGCTGGACATCGCACAGCGGTTCATGCGGTTCGGGAAGTGGGGAGAAGCGATCCCGCGACTCCAGAAGGCCGCGCAGGATACGCGACTCCGTCCGCAGGCACTCGCCCGCCTGGGGATCTGCCTGTGGAAGGACGGCAAGACCCAGCTCGCCCGGGCCCAGCTCGACCGCGCCGTTCCCGATCTCAATTACGAGCGCGATCCGAAGCTGTTCAAGGAAGTCTACTACAACCTCGGTCGCATCTGCGAAGAGCTCAAGGACTACCCCGGGGCCGAAAAGGCGTACGGAGAAATCCTCGTCGTCGACTACGGATACCGCGACACGAACGATCGGTTGTCACGCATTCAGGAAAGTCAGCCCAGTGGTGGCGGAGACTGAGCGCCTCCATGTCCGGGTCCTTTGACGACGACCTGCTCGGCCAACCGATCCGGGAGGTCGACACGCCCGCACTGGTGCTCGATCTCGATGCGCTCGATCACAACGTCAGACAGATCACACAGTTCCTCTCGGCGCACGGCAAGGCCTGGCGGCCGCATGCCAAGTGCCACAAATCAGTCACGATCGGCCACAGGCTCCTCGATGCAGGCGCCATCGGGTTGACGGTCGCCAAACTCTCCGAAGCAGAACTCTTCGCCCGCGCAGGAATTCGCGACCTGCTCATCGCGCACTACGTCGTCGGACGACGAAAGCTCGCGCGGCTGGTCGCATTGCGGCACACCGCCGACCCCATCGTCTGTTGCGACCACTTCGTGCAGGCAGAGTCGATCTCGGAGGCCATGCACGCCGCCGGACTTCGCCTGCGTGTGCTCGTCGAAATCAATCTGGGACTGCATCGCACCGGGGTCCGTCCCGGTCCCGATACCTGGCAACTGGTCGAAGCCCTCGCAGCAATGCCGGGGATCGACTTCGCCGGCATCATGGGCTACGAAGGCCACCTGCTGACGCTTCCCGACCTCGAAGACAAACGGGACCGCATCGTCGCCGCGATGAACGTGCTCGTCGAAACCGCGACGGAGCTCGAATGCCGCGGCTACCCCTGCCGGATCGTCAGCGCCGGGGGGACCGGCTCGTATCAGCAGGCCGCGACAGTCCCCGGAGTGACGGAGATGCAGGCTGGCGGAGTGATCTTCGCCGATCCGTTCTATACCGACGCGTGCCGCGTCACCGGTCTGCAGCCATCGCTGTCGCTGCTGAGTACCGTCGTCAGCCGGCCCAAGCTGGAACGGGCCGTCCTCGATTGCGGCAGGAAATCACTCAGCGACGCGGTCTTCCCGTCCCGGGTCGAACGCACGGTGACCGGACGCAGCCTGCCCGACGCGGCCATTACGATGTACTCGGCCGAACATCTGACACTGGAGCTGGGGCCGGAGTCCCGCGATCTGCTGATCGGCGAGAAAGTTCTCATTCGCCCCGGCTACAGTGACATGACGACCGTCCTGCACGACCGCATCTACGGCGTTCGCAACGAACGGGTGACCGGGATTATTCCGCTCGAGGGCCGCGGCTGTCTGACGTAGCTCCCCGGCTTCGCCGGTCCTTCCGATACGACTTGGCCGCTGCCGCGGGACGTCGACGGCGACGATTCGGACGCGGACCGCGTGCGCTGCCATAAGTCCGCTCGTCCGACTCGCGGGGTGCAACCGCGGTCGCAGTCGTACGATCTCCTTCGGCTGCGGCCTGGCGTCGCGGCTTGGGACGCTTCTCGGCCTGTTTCTCTGAACGGAATGCCGGTTTCCCTGGACGCCGCGTACGGTTCTCGTTCCCGCGCTGCGGAAGCTGTTTGCGACTGCGGCGCCGGCCCGGAGCATTCTCGCTGGAGGAGCGCTCCGCAGCGATGACAGTCCCGTCCGTTCCGACCAGTTCCAGAGACTGGCCGATTGCACGCTCGATCGCCTTCAGCTTGCGTCGCTCTCCTGGATCACAAAACGTGATGGCAGTCCCCGTCGCTCCGGCACGGCCAGTGCGGCCAATGCGGTGGACGTAGCTGTCCGGCTCGTCGGGGAGGTCGTAGTTCACCACATGCGTGATGCCATCCACGTCGATGCCACGTGCGGCGACATCCGTTGCGACCAGCACACGCGTACGACCGGTGCGAAAGCGTGCCAGGGCCCGTGTGCGGGCATTCTGCGTCTTGTTGCCGTGCATCGCGTCGGCTTCGACGCGGTCCTTCTTGAGTTGCGCCGCCACGACATCGGCACGCCGCTTCGTGCGGGTGAAGACGAGCACCCGGCTGCCGACTTCAGAGTCCAGCAGTCCCAGCAGCACCCGCCGCTTCTCTCCCTGGGGAACGAGCAGCACCCGCTGGTTGACCTGTCGCGACGTTGTCGACTGGGGAGTGACCGAAATCTGCTGCGGATCCTTCAGCAGTGACGCCGCCAGCTCCGCCACCTCCGGAGGCATGGTCGCCGAGAAGCACAGCGACTGACGCTGCTCCGGCAGCAGGCGGATGATCTTCTTCAGGGCCGGCAGAAAGCCCATATCCATCATGCGATCCGCCTCGTCGAGCACGAGCATCGAGACACGATCCAGGCGGATATGTCCCTGGCCGATCAGGTCCAGCAATCGTCCGGGACAGGCGACCAGCACATGCACCCCGCGACGCAGGGCACGCACCTGCACGTTCTGATTGACACCCCCGAACACGGCGGTCTGCCGCACACTCAGGTATCGCCCGTAGGTGCGAAAGCTTTCAGAAATCTGGGCGGCCAACTCGCGTGTGGGAGCCAGAATCAGGACTTCCGGTTCGCTGGCGACCGGCCGCGCCGGTTTGGCCGCAAGTCGTTCGAGAATCGGCAGGGCGAATGCGGCGGTCTTGCCCGTCCCGGTCTGGGCACACCCCAGCAGATCACTCCCGTCGAGAATCGTGGGAATCGTCGCCGCCTGAATCGGCGTCGCCGTCACATGCTCCGCGGCTGCGAGTGCCTTCTGGAGTTCGGGACACAGGGGAAGGTCAGTAAATTTCATCGTCATCGTCTCTCTGGACGCAGGCAGTCGAAGGGCGAACGGTGCTCGCAGTGAGTACCACGGACGCATCGCGACCACAGTGAAGCCGCAGCGCCTCCGGGCACCATTGCGCGGAACAGGGCGTACGTCGGGCCCTCAAACCGGGAAAGAGACCGCTCGCGGGCCAACCGGCCCGGGGACTCGACCAAGCTGCTTTTGCTGCAGGCTTGTCAGTCCAGAGCCTGCGAAAGGCAGAGTTCTCCGCGAAGACTGCAACGGCAGGTCGGGAGAGAAAGGACCGGAAAAGCAAATTTCGGCAAAGGCAGGCTGACACGGCATCTGTCGGCGCGCGTCAGTCAAGGGTGCGGCATTCTACACACATCTCTCCCGCAATTGACAGCGACATTCCGGAAAGATTCTCCCCAATCCGCCAGACCACCCCCGCAGCAAGCCGGATCGACCGGCTGTTCATCAGCGCTCAACACGTCATCGCCGCGACTCCACAAGCTGCCCGCCTGGTTC
>CAZUXX010000253.1:5497-5913 GCA_964624215.1 uncultured Planctomycetaceae bacterium | reverse complement strand
GCCTCTTCGGCCCAATTTCGGATTGTCGTAAGTCCATAGAAAATGCCACCTTGCAGTCGATTTGCAAGGTGGCTTCAAGGTGGAGGCGGCGGGAATCGAACCCGCGTCCTGTGAGCCCTGAGGTGAGGCTTCTACGTGTGTAGTTCCTCGTTCATGCCGGCGAGCGCCGAAACGCCCGTCGGCGGTCGTGACCGCACTCGGCACAAGAAACCCGGCGTCGTGCGGACGAGGTCACCACGAATCTCGCTGCCGGAGTAGCAACCAGTGGCCGGCAGCCAGCCTGAATTGTGGCCGGCAGTCGGGCTCCTCAGGCGGGGATCCCTCAGCCGGGGCAGCCTAATTAGGCAGCCATGCTAAACTGCGGATTGGCAGTTGTTGTGTGATCAGCTTTTCACGTGGCCTGCTGATCAACCACG
>CAZUXX010000253.1:0-5487 GCA_964624215.1 uncultured Planctomycetaceae bacterium | reverse complement strand
GGAGAACCAGTCAAGTCCAATCGCCCCCGTATGGGTGGTTGCTGGCGAAATTGTACGGGCGCCCCGGGCGAGGGTCAAATCGGTTGCTGGCAGTCTCGACGAGCGATCGGGGCGGACGTCGGCCTGTTCGCGTTACTGCCTCTGCACGGAATGCCCGTCGCGGGCTTTTTGTGCCACGCTTGCTCCAAATTGCGATCGCGCCTGGCGTGCGTGTACCGCCTCCAGAGACTGCCGAGCGTGAAGACGGGTTCAAGCGATGCGTCCGGGCGGGGTTCTCCGGTGGCCCGTCCTCAATGCTCAGCGGCGCAGGTGGCGGCCGAGAGAACGGCCGCTCAGTCGAAAAATTTCGCTGCCGGCGATGGCAAAGATCGTCTGAGTCTCCGAAGAGCGGACAGTCTGTCCATCGATGAAACTTCCAAAGGCAGGCAGGATCAGCGTCTGCGGCTGCAGGACGAAGCAGGGGCAGCGAACCTGGTCCCCGTGGCGGCCGATGCGTACAGCCGGGTGCAGGTGGCCGGCCAATGCAGGAATGCTTTGAACCTGTGCGGGGTCGTGGAGCAGGTCAAGGCCATCCAGAGAGTACGGCTCGTCCCGGCACTCGATCTGCCACGCGGCGGGCGGGTCACCGGCAGCCCGGTCGTGGTTCCCGCGGATCAGCACAATTCTCAGTTCGCGATGTCTGGCGCGCCAGGCCGCGAACATGTCCAACAGCCTCGGGCAGCGGCCACGACGCGCGTGCAACAGGTCTCCCAGGATGATGAGTGTCGTGCTGCGGGTGGTGTGCAAGACGCGATCGAGACGGTGCAGGTCGGCCTGTGTTGTGTCGGGAACGGGGATCGCGGCGGAGCGAAAGGTTGCGGACTTCCCCAGATGCATATCGGCCACCAGCAGGGTGTTGTGTCTGCTCCACCAGATCGCCCGCTCGGGGAGCAGAGCCAGTTGCTGGCTGGCGAACTCGATGGTGGTTCCGTGCGATGTCATTGTTGTGGCAGGGGAGCCGTTCCGGTTGCCGGATCGGAGGCAAAGCGTGAGAGCCGCACAACGGGCTACTGCGGATCGAGTTGTTGCTGGAGCCGCCGAACGCGGTCGGCGAGGCGTTCTGACGAAAGTCGCTCGCGAAGGCGGTCTACCAGGAGCGGAAAGGCCAGCGGCGTGAACCGTTCTGTCGGCGTGAACATCACGCGGCAGCGGCTGAGTTCGTCGAGTGTGGAGCGCAGTCGCGTCAACTCGAACTGCCGTTCGAGGACCTCGCGGCGGGCCTGTGCCAGCAGCAGGTTGTCGGGATCGTAGTTGGAGAATACGTCGTAGAGCAGATTGGTGGATGCCTGCAGTTGCCGCGCCGACTTGCGGCTCCCGGGGTACCCGGGGAAGACGAGTCCGGCGATGTGTGCGATCTCGCGGAACTGGCGGCGTCCCATTTCCACCGAGTTCACACAGTGACTGATGTCGTCTCTGAGGGAATCGGATTCGAGAAGTCTTTTGGTCAGCGCCTGCTGCAGCGGTGGGCGTACGGGCGAGAGGAGTTCGAAGCCGTAGTCGTTGACCGAGATGCTGAAGGTGATGGGGGTGAGTCGGGAGATTCGCCAGGCGAACAGTGCGGCGAGGCCTTCGTGAACGAGTCGTCCGGCAAACGGGTAGACGTAGGTGTGCCACCCCTCGCGGGAGGTGGTCTGTTCGATCAGCAGTTCGCCCGTTCGGGGGATGCGGGAGACAGACCGCTGGAGTTCGAGGAGAGGGCGGACGGCGGTCATCTCGGGCCCGTCGAACTGCCCTCGCGCTGCCGCGTCGAGACGGGCGCGGACGGCGTTGGCGAGCTGTGTCGACAGTGGCATGCGTCCCCCCATCCAGCGGGGAAAGCGTCCGCTGCCGGCTTGTCTTGCGCGGCGCACCCAGACGCGCGAGTCGGAGATCTGCACGAGTTCGAGCAGCCGGCCTGCAAAGATGAACACGTCCCCTGGTTTGAGTTTCGCCAGAAAGGATTCTTCGATGGTTCCGAGTTGTGGTCCCTTGAGATACTGGACGGTGAGAGCCCCTTCGCTGACGATCGTGCCGATCGACAGTCGATGCTGGCGGGCCAGTCTCGGGTCCGGCAGGCGGTAGATGTCGCCAATTTGCTGAGCCTTCCGGTAGTCGGGATAAGCGCGGAGAGCTTCGCCGCCCCGGGTAATGTAGTCGAGGACCCAGTCCCAATCGTCGGGGTGGAGGCTCCGGTATGCGGCGGTCGAGCGGAGTTCGTTAAGGAGTTCGTCGGCGCGGAATCCGCTCCCGCAGTCCAGTGTGAGAGCATGCTGACACAGCACATCGACGCACTGAGTGCCCGGTGGTCGCGATTCGAGGTGTCCGGCGGCGATCGCGTCCTGAACGGCGGCAAACTCGACGAGTTCCGGTGCGTGCGTCGGTACGCAGGTCATGTGACTGGTGGGACCGGGGGCGTGACCACTGCGGCCGGCACGCTGCATCAGCCTCGCGACACCCTTGGGGCTGCCGATCTGGATCACGCGATCGACGGGGCTGAAATCGACTCCGAGGTCGAGGCTGGATGTACAGACAACGCATTTGAGGCGTCCGTGTTGAAGCTGGTCCTCGACCCAGCGGCGGGTATCGGGAGCAATTGAACCATGATGCAGTGCGATTCGACCTGCCCATTCAGGATGGGTCTTGAGCAGCGCCTGATACCAGGATTCGGTCTGCGAGCGCGTGTTGGTGAAGACGAGGGCCGTGCCGGCCGAGTCAATTCGGGTGGCGACGTCGTCGACGAGCCGGAGACCCATATGTCCGGCCCAGGGGAACCGTTCGATGGTGGCGGGGATGAGTGAACGGATGCGGATTGGCTTTTGCTGTCGGCCTTCGATCAGGGTGCCGGACCGGACGGGACGCGCCAGGAGGGTCTCCATCGCCTGATCAAGATTTCCGAGCGTGGCGGAGAGTCCCCAGATCCGCAGGTCGGGTTGCCAGGCACGCAGGCGTGCCAGTACCAGCTCGGCCTGGACACCCCGCTTGGTCGACAGGAGTTCGTGCCACTCATCAACGACGATCGCCCGCAGGCTGTTGAAGTGTTCTGCTGCATCCGGATGCGAGAGCATGACCGACAGACTCTCGGGGGTCGTGACCAAAACGGTTGGAAGACGGGTTCGCTGTCGCGTGCGGACGGAGGCTGGTGTATCGGAGGTTCGTGTCTCAACCGACCAGGGAATGTCGAGATCCCGGAGGGGAGCCGTGAGGGCCTGGGCGGTGTCGGCAGCGAGGGCTCTGAGTGGTGTGATCCACAGCACATGCAGCGGCTCCATCTGCTGACGTCGCCGCGGCCGGCCGGCCCGTTCGGACTGCGGGTGTGACTGTTGCTGTGCGAGTGCCTCGATGAGCGGTCCCATCCACGCGGCATAGGTCTTGCCGGTCCCGGTCGTTGCGTGAATCAACCCGCTTTTCCCTTCGAGCCAGGCGTTCCAGGCCTGCCGCTGAAAGCGAAAGGGGGACCATCCCTGGTTGCGAAACCAGTCCACGATGCGGCGTCGTGCTGCCGCGAGTCGTCTCGTGGAGACGGCCCGGCTCGCAGCTGGCATGCGTCGAGTGAGGATCGCAGGGGAGCCGGTGGAATCGGGCACGTCCGGTGGCGGATTCGAATTGCAGGGAAGCACAGAGCAAGGACCGCGGCTGCCCGCACCAGCGGTGAAGAATCATAGCGCGACCGGCCGTGGTGGCGAGTTGCTGGCTGAACGATTCGGACGGTGCAGCGGTGATGAAGGGCGGGCATCCTCGTTGGATGAGATCGCCAGTGTTCCGACACGTGTGCCGAATGCCACGCGGTCTGGGGGGGCGGGTGTCAGCCCGACTGGGGGAGTTCGAACAGCTTACCGAAGCGTTCCATCACCCGGATCTTCAAGGGAGCGAATGGGGGCGTGTCGATGCGGCCGGACTCGACCAGTTCGAAGGCGGTGTTGCGGACCGACTCCAGGAGTTCGGCATCTCTGCGGAGGTCGGCCACCCGGAGGGGAAGTGCTCCGTGCTGTCGCGTGCCGAGGACATCTCCGGGTCCTCTCAACTCGAAGTCTTTTTCTGCGATCTCGAAGCCGTTGGAGGACTGTTCGAGTGCTTCCAGGCGTGCGAGTGCCTCCGGCGAATCGGATTCGGAGAACAACAGACAGTAGCCCTGGAATTTGCCGCGTCCGATCCGTCCGCGCAACTGGTGCAGTTGAGACAGGCCGAACCGGTCGGCTTCAAGGACGACCATGAGCGTTGCGTTGGGGACGTCGACGCCGACTTCGATCACCGTGGTCGAGACGAGCACTTCCAGTTCGCGATCGCGGAACTGCTGCATCAGCCGGGCTCGTTCGTCCCGGGGCATGCCCCCGTGAATCAACCCGAGCGCGCGGCCGTGCAGTTCTCCCCGCGAGAGTGAGTGATAGGCTTCGACGGCTCCGCCACTTTCGTCGTCGGCACCGATGCGGGGGCAGACGATATATGCCTGGCGTCCGGCATCGAGTTGTCCGCGAACGAAGTCCCAGGCGCGTCGACGGGCGGCCTCTCCGGTGACGCGGCCGGTGATGATCGGCTGTCGGCCGGGGGGAAGGTCTTTGATGACGGTGAGATCGAGGTCACCGAACTGGGTCAGGCAGAGGCTGCGGGGGATTGGCGTGGCTGTCATCACGAGGACGTGCGGCGATTCATCTCCTTTGGAAAAGGTGGCTCGCTGGCGGACTCCGAACTTGTGCTGCTCGTCGATGACGACCAGTCCCAGGCGGTTGAAGCGGACGCCCTCCTGGATGACGGCCTGCGTTCCGACGATGAGTTGCGTTTCGCCGGAGGCGATTTCGTCGCGGACCCTGTTTCGCTGGGCGGTGGTCAGGCTGCCGGTGAGAAGTGCCCGGTGGACCCGGCTGTGCGCCAGCATCGACTGCATCGTCTCCCAGTGCTGTACGGCGAGGAGTTCGGTCGGGGCCATCAAGACGCCCTGCAGGCCTTTTGCAATCGTGGCCAGGAGGGCGTAGGCGGCGATGATGGTCTTCCCGGCGCCAACATCTGCCTGAACGAGGCGATGCATGGCGACGGGGGCCGCGAGATCGGCGGTGATATCGCGGATGGCGGCTTCCTGCCCCGGGGTCAGTCGAAACGGGAAGAGGCGACGGATTCTGGCGTCGACCTTTGCAGAGACGGAGATTGAGGGCGCGGGCGTCCCGGTGCGCCATGCGCGGCGTCGCAGCGCCACGCCGGTCTGGAATTCGAGCAGGTCGTCGAACAGCAGGCGGCGGCGTCCGGTCTCATACTCGTCGGTTGTTGTGGGGACGTGAACACCCCGCAGGGCTTCAGCGAGTGGCGGAAGGTTCTGTTGCTGCAGGAATTCGCCTGGCAGCGGATCGGGGACCTCGTCGGCAGCGGTCTCGACGGCGCTGCGCACCATGCGGCGCATGTCTTCCATCATGAGCCCCTCGGTGAGGGGGTACTTGGGAAGCAGGCCGCCGTGGGCGTCGATGTCGGCGGCTTCGATCCACT
>CAZUXX010000252.1:0-5917 GCA_964624215.1 uncultured Planctomycetaceae bacterium | reverse complement strand
CGGATTGAGGGTCGCACACAACCGACACCCGAACCGGGTGAGAAGAACCTGCACGAATGCCAGTGGGAGCCGTCCGTAACCTTCGAGATCCCCGACGACTGGACCAGCGGTGTCTACCTCGGACGCATGACGACGTTGCCGAACGAGCCCCGTCCAGACGCGTCGGATGCCTCGGCGCGCCCCGAACCGCCACTCCCCTACTGGCAAAGCTATGTCGTCTTCATCGTGCGCGACGATCGTCCGGCCGACATCCTGTTCCAGTGCTCCGACAATACCTGGCAGGCTTATAACCGCTGGCCCAACAACTATTCCGTCTACACCCATCCGAAGGGTGTCCAGGGACCGTGGGCCGATGTCAGTTTCGATCGTCCCTACGGGCGGGAAGCCCAGTATACCGGCGTCGTGAACGACCCGCTGACCGTTGGCTCAGGTGAGTTTCTGCCCTTCGAGTTCCCGATGGCCTACTGGCTGGAACAGCACGGGTACGACGTCACCTACTGTTCCAACAGTGACATGGTCTCGCCCGATCGCGGCCTCAAGTGCAAGGCGTTCGTGAGCATCGGACACGATGAGTACTGGGACATTCGCCAGTTTCGCAGTGTCGAGAGGATGCGGGATGCCGGGGTGAACCTGCTGTTCCTTTCGGGGAACAGCGTCTGCTGGGTGAGCCCGTTCCGTGAGAGTTCCAGCGGGGTGCCCAACCGGATCTTCTTTCGCGGCGGTCCCTACGGCGGTGACAGGCCTCACGCGCTGGAGCGCGAGAAAACCAACGGCCCGTTCCCACATCGCGGCCCGGACGAAGGACTGCTGATGGGCGCCCGCAACGTCCGACCAGTCAACGGCGGAGGTGACTGGATCTGCGTCAAACCGGATCACTGGATCTTCGAGGGAACCGGGATGCAGGCGGGCGAAGCCATCCCCGGTCTCATCGGCTGGGAATATCACGGAGACCCCGCCGATATCGAGGGGCTCGAAGTCGTCGGAGGTGGCACCGCCTGGCAGGGGGGCGTGAACCCGCAACAGTGGACGGCAACCATCTATCCGGGACCAAAGGGGAACTATGTCTTCAATGCGGCCACGATCTTCTGGGCACAGGGACTGAGCCATCCTCCCGGGCACGTTCTCCCCTGGTCACACTGGAGCCGCCCGCACGGTCCGGATCCCCGGGTCCAGCGAATCACCACCAACCTGCTGACCGCGCCATTGAAGGGGAACCCGGCGAGTGATGCCCCGTCAGACTCCGGCGCAGCGGCCCCTCCGCTGCGCCCCGGGTCAACCGGCAACACTCGGCACGAGTAGCATGAGCGTGCACCCGAGAGTCACCTGTGGCCGGTTACCGGAGGCGATAGGACCGCAGCGATGACTCCATCACCCGGTATTCCTCGGAACCGGGCGGTTCGTGGCACATCATGGTCAGCAGGATCACCGAATCCTTCGCCGCAAGCGTGTACGTGACCAGATACAACGTCGAAAGCTGGATGTGCCCGGTCATCTCGGTCCGCAGGCAATGCGTTCCGCCGATCGATCCGGACTGCGTCGGCAGAGGCATCAGGTGCATGCCGGAGCCCTGTTCCATTCCCTGGTGAAACTCCCGCGTCACCGCCAGCAATCCCCCATCGGTCAGGTGCGACGATGCGTCCATAATCTCCGCAACCGACACCACCGAGAAGGTCCCATCGGGATGGTCGGGGCTCTTCCACGAATAGACCTTTTCAGTCGCCTCGTTGATTGACTGGAACTCCGTGTATCCCACTGGCAGTTGCAGCGTTCCCTGGGGGACGGTCGTCGCCCCGGAGAGTTGCCCGGCGACATCCGGCTCGAGCGCCCACGACTCGTTCGTCTCGACGATTTCACGTGCGAGTTCCTGCTGGGCCGCGGTTCGCGCCTGTTTGAACGCGGTGTACAGGACATATCCACCGCCGGCACAAAGCAGTACCGACAGAATGCTGCCGCCGATTACGAGGACCGGAAGCCACGACGTCTTGCCCGCCGACTTCTTCTTCCGTCGTTGACGAGAACCGGTTTGTGAACTTCCACGAGAGGGGCGGGCATCACCGGGACGCCGGGGACGCCTGGGGGGCAAGTCGGGCATGGCCTGGCCTGGCCTGGGAAAGGACCCCCTCGGGAACCGGTTCACTGCAATGACGGCGTCGTACGACGATTGCAGTTCGATCGCCCCTTCGGGATCCGGTCAAGGAAGCGATCTCCACCAGACGTCCGCTTCCCGCACTGCGCTCGGAAAGCGGCTCGCCTCAGTGGCTGACAACGTCAGATATACCGATTGATGAGATTCTCAATCCACTCCTGCCGACCGGACTGGTTCGGAGAAATCTCCCCCTTCTCCAGCATGTACGCTTCGAGATCGGCAAAGCTCACACTCCCCTGTTCGATCTTTGCTCCGATCCCGGAGTCGTACGAGCTGTAGCGATCCTTAACGAACTGCTCCAGCACTCCGTCTGCCCGCATGGCTGCGGCAATCCTGGCTCCGCGGGCGAAGGCATCCATGCCACCAATGTGGGCGTAGAACAGATCGAGCGGGTCGAACGACTCGCGACGGACCTTCGCATCGAAGTTCGTCCCACCCGGTGCGAGCCCCCCCTGTCGCAGGATGACGAGCATGATCTGCGTCGTCAGGTACAGGTCGGTGGGGAACTGGTCCGTGTCCCAGCCGAGCAGCAGATCGCCGGTGTTGGCATCGATCGATCCCAGCGCGCCGTGAATCCGCGCGGTCTCCAGCTCGTGCATCATCGTGTGACCGGCGAGCGTGGCGTGGTTCGTCTCGATGTTCAGTTTGACGATGCCCTCCAGTCCGTTGCGCGCGATGAAGTTCAAACACGCAGCGGCATCGAAGTCGTACTGATGCTTGGTCGGTTCCTTCGGCTTGGGTTCGAACAGGAACTGACCCTTGAACCCGATCGCCTTCGCATGCTCGTGGGCCAGATGCATAAACCTGGCCAGGTGATCCAGTTCACGCTGCATGTCGGTATTAAACAAGGTCATATAGCCTTCGCGGCCACCCCAGAACACATAGTTCTCTCCGCCCAGTTCGTGCGTTACCTCGATCGCTTTTTTGACCTGGGCAGCCGCATACGCAAAGACATCGGCGTTGCAACTGGTCGCCGCCCCGTGCATGTACCGCGGGTGGATGAAGAGGTTCGCCGTCCCCCAGAGCAGCTTGATCCCTGTTTCCTGCTGCTTCTCCTTGAGACGTTCGACAACGCGGTCGAGGTTCTCGTTCGACTGTTTGAGGGTGCTCCCCTCCGGAGCGACATCCCGGTCGTGGAAGCAGTAATAGGGGGCTCCCAGCTTCGAAATGAATTCGAACGCCACATCCACCCGCTTGATGGCGTTGTCGACCGAATTGGAACCGTCGTCCCACGGTCGCTTGAGCGTGGCGGCCCCGAACGGATCCGAACCGGTGCCGCGGAACGTATGCCAGTAGGCGACACTGAAGCGGAACAGATCCCGCATCGTCTGGCCTTCGATCACTTCATCGGGGTTGTAGTGATGGAAGGCGAGGTCGTTCTGGCTGTCCGGACCCTCGTACTCAATCTTCGGGACATTCGGAAAGTGTTCGCTCATCGGAGATCCCGTCGGCAGGCAGGCTGAAAGAATTCAGTCAAAAGACGTGATTGACCGGAGTCTATCGAGCGCGATCCGGCGGCGAAAGCGGCCCCCTGACAATGGAATTCAGCCCGCTGATGAACCATGATGTCCCTCCGCGGAATCCTTCGGGAGACGACCTGATGCTAAGGGTGCTGTTGTCTGCGTGCGGAGCGCTTTGGGCCGCAGCCTGCCTGTCGGCAGCAGAGACCAGAGCCATTCAGGTCGACGGGTCGCACGTCAGCGGCCAATTGCAGTCACTCGACTCCGCGACGGCCACCGTGCGGCCCGCCGGCTCCTCAGACGCAGTCACCCTGCCACTGGACGGCTTGCAGGAACTGCAGCTCGACCCACCGCCCCTTCCCGACCATCGCTGCGTGATCGTCGTCGATACGGGCGCACCTCCGCAGGGCACGAAGACTCCGGAGGGAACATCCCCCCCGCCCGAGGGCCGCGCCTCAGGCAAATTGAAACTGCGCGCGGGACACCACCAGATCGCAGTCTTCTCGCTGCATCATGCGAGCACCGCCGATCTCGAAATCACCATCGCCGGACCGGAACTCGAGCGGCAGGTCATCCCCGCAGAAATGCTCTGCCGCGTCAACGAGTTTCAGAAGCTCAAGCGGTCTGAAGGCTTTGATGACGAGGGCTACCGCCTGCCCGATCACCCGGAAAACGTCCAGGATTCAGTGAGCTATCGTCTGCAGGAATGGAACGAACCCGGCCGCGTCAGGGAACTGGCAAACATCCGGGATATTCCGGTCACCCGCTATGGTCCCCGGCCGGCTTTTGACCTCAATCTCCCGCGGAAATCGAAGAACTTTGCAGTCACGTTCCAGGCCCTGCTGAAGATCCCGCGGGACGGAGAGTATCAGTTCGGGATTCGGACCGATGGCAGGACCATCCTTGCTGCCGGACTGATCCCCGCCTTTGCGCAGGTGGCCATGCCCCAACCAGCCGACCTGGACTGGGTGCTCACGCTGCGACAGAAGGGCAACCTCATCGGCTCTGTCACTGCGTGGACAGCCGACGGTCTGGAATTCAGGTTCTCCCGACCGCCTGATCTCGATGCGATTCCGATCCCCCGGGACTGGATCGCAGGCCTGCACCGCGGATCCGTCGAAAAGGGCAATCTCAGGATCGAACGGGACGGAGAACCGCCCGGAGCCGACACCGTGTATGCCATGACGGCGGACAACCGTGTCCAGCGCGTCTCCGGCCGCGTCCTCGGTATCGACGGTGACAAACTCAGCTTCGACTACGAAGGGACGGCCCGCACCATCGGACTGGAGCGAGTCGTCGCGATTCATCTGGCGGAGCGAAAGCTGCCGGAACCGGCCGGACTCGGTGGGCTGGTCTTTCTGTCTCGCGGTCAGCGAATCCCCGGTACGCTCGCCACGACAGATCGACCCGACTTGCTCGAACTCACAACACCGTGGGGAGCCGTCGCGACGCTCCCCCTGCGACACGTGCTCCGGCAACAGATCGTCGGAGGACGCTTGAGATGGCTCTCTGAGATGGACCCCGTCGAGGTGCAGGAGACCGGCTACTTCGGCCAGGCCGTCCCCTGGCAACGGGATGCGTCGTTGACCAGGTCCCCGATCCGGATCGGTGGACGGGCCCACGCCCGGGGCATCGCGCAGCACGCGAAATCGACTCTCTCCTGGTCACTCGACGGAGCGTTCTCCCGGTTTCAGGCCGAGGCAGGACTCCTCGAACCCGAGGGGCGTCGTGGTCACGCCGAGATGCGTGTGCTGGCCGATGGCGAGGTCCTGTGGAACAGTATCGTCTCGGCCGACTCGCCCGCTCAGACCGTCGACCTCGATGTTTCCGGCCGTCAGCAACTCACACTCGAGGTCGATTTCGCCGAGCGATTCGACGTCAGTGACCATGTTGGCTGGGGCTCCGCCAGACTGCTGAGGACATCGCCGTGAAAAGCCTGTCGCTGCTGATCGCCTGCGTTTTCCTGGGTGCGGGAGGCAACATCACTGCCGATGACGATCCCGCCTCTCAACTGACGGTGCGGGATGTCAGCATCCTCGTGCAGTCACGAAACGAACCGCGAATCAACGACACCGACGAATTTGCCTCGTCGCTTCCGCCCGCCATCCGGTCGCGGCGACCGACCGCGAAGGGTGAGCTCGTCAACACACCCCAGCCGATCGGTGTGGTGACGTTCGAAGGTCCGCCGCTGGAAGACCTGGAGATCAGTCTGCAATTGATCAGCGGCACTCGCATCGCGTTCTGGCCGCCCGGGAACTCGCGATCAACTCGGCTTCTCTGGCCCAGTCTCCACCTGACAGAGCAGGGAGAC
>CAZUXX010000251.1:3091-5921 GCA_964624215.1 uncultured Planctomycetaceae bacterium | reverse complement strand
AAAGTCCACCTCACCATGCTGGATGATCGGGTTGTACCAGTCCGCAATGTAGATCGCCCCGTCCGGGCCCAGCTTCACATCCACCGGCCGGAACGCCACATGATCCGACTTGATGACCTCCTGCATCTCCTGGGAGACATAGCCGCTCCCTTCTTCCCTCAGCACGAAGCGACACACGCGGTGCCCCCGGAAGTCATTTGTCAGCAGACTCCCCTGCCAGTCGTCCGGCAAATGGGGGGACTCAACCACCTCCAGTCCACAATGCTTCGGACTCCCAGGATTGAGCCCCGGAAGAATCCGCTCGGCTCCATGCGCCGTCGCGTACGATGCCCCCGGAACCACGTAATTGATCCCTTCTCCGCCGGCCCCGTCTGTCGCAAACGTCGCTCCGTCCCGCGCAAAGTCAACACCCCACGCATTGATGAATCCCCGGGCAAACACCTCCAGCTGCAGCGTCTCGGGATCGAACTGCCAGATACCGCCTGCATTCAGCCGACGCACGCCCCAGGGCGTCTCGATATGCGAGTGGATGTAGATCGACTGGTTGAAGTACAGCCGCTGCTCCGGCCCCCAGCGGAAGGTGTGCAGAATGTGATGCGTGTCTTCCGTCCCGAATCCCGAAAGAACGACCCGCTCGACGTCCGCCCGGAGGTCCCCGTCGGTGTCCGCAAAGTGCAACAGCTCGGTACTCGCTCCAACGTACGCCCCCCCATCGCCGGGAGCCATACCGGTCGGAATCAACAGCCCCTCCGCAAACACATGAGTCCGGTCACTCACACCGTCGCGATCGGTATCCTCCAGCACAAGGATCCGGTCTGTCGCCGCCTCACCCGGCTTGATATGCGGATAAACCTCGCTGGTGGCGACCCACAACCGACCGGCCGGATCGAAACTGATCTGGATCGGTTTGGCAATCGCCGGATCGGCCGCATACAGATTGACCTCGAACCCCTCCGGCAACACAAACGTCTGCCGCTCCAGTTCCGGGTCCGGAGGCGGGATGTCCCGAAGATCCCGCTGCGCCTGCGCGGGCCCGGCCAGACAGACAACGACTGCCAGGCTCGCCAGCAACCGCACCAGAGAAAGCGTGTCAGTCCGCATGGACATTCCGTCAGTTTCCAAAAGAGAACCCCCGCGCCAGTCCGCAATCATCGCCGCGGGTCCGGTCAAATCGTAGCGTTCATGCCGCATCATTCCCCGGCAACGCCCCTGGTTTGCGGTACCAACACCGCCCCAAAAGGCCCCGGAGACAATCTATTCGAGCGAACGCATCCGGCACCGGCAAACCACTCATCCGACATCCGCAGGCACTCGGTTCACCAACGCAAACAGGTGTTTGCAACTCGCGACATCGCTGATCAACTCCCTGAACACCGCCGCGTCTCCAAAAAGCGACAAGTCCGAACCTCCTGTCGTCGCCGTCCACAACGCACCTCCTGTTCGATCGTACCGGCTCGAAAGACGTGGACGCTGACCCCGCGTCTCCCTATCACAAACCCGCCTCCACGAAGCCTGCACCCCGAGACGAGACCCAACCGATGGGCCCCACGACTGGACCCTCCTCTCCGGCACACTCCTTCTCGATGGTCGAGCTGCCACTCGTTCAGCAGCCCGGACTGACTCTGTTCCCTCACACAACCACGCTCGCCCGATTCGCCAACGACACTCCCGCCGCCCCCCGCGGCAGCCTTCTCGCGATCGCCGCTCCGCCGCCAGAGACCCCACCGGCGCCGCACGCACGACCCGCGACCACCGCTGTCTGCGTCAGCCGCGTTCTCGAATCCAGTTCCTGCGGTGAGGGTCGCCTGCTGATCCTGCAGGGCCTGTGTCGTGGACGGGCACTTCAGCCGCAAACAAACTCCCTCTGCCAGGTCATCACCTTCGAGTGTCGTCCCGACGAGTCCCGCTATCTTCTCCCCGTCTGGAGACAAATCGTCGAAGCCCTCACCGGTCTGCTGCCCGCAGCACTCTCACGCCGGGTTCTGACCGAGATCGCTGCCCGCGACACGTCACTGGAATCCGCCAGCGATATCATCGCTTGCGCACTTCATCCCGACCCCGTCGAAACCGCGGCACTGCTGCAAGAGCTCGACTGCGAACGCCGACTCCTCATGCTTCTCGCCCTGATCCGCCATCGCACCCGCAACCTCATCCACACCCCGGAGTCCATCCCCCCCTTCAGCCTCAACTGACGCACCCGGGACCACATCCGGAACAACAGACCATCTCACCGCATCATCCGGAGAACCATCGCAGACACACTGCCACCAACAGCGCCACAATCGCCAGCCCGTCCCGCGCCGTCACCTCATCGCTCCGGGAATGCCGCCGCAACCAGCCCAGGAGTGCTCCCGTCGGACACCCGTAACGGCAATACGCCATCGGAATCACGAGCGCAGCCGCGAGCCCCACCAGCGCAATCGCAAGGGCCGCCCACCCGGCAATCCGCGGAACAAACGCATCGAACGGTTCGATCGAAACCAGCCGGTGCGCCGACGACGTCACCGCGACAACGACCACCCACAACAGCAACAGTCCCGGAATCCATCGCAGCACCCGCTCCACCGCGCCTCTCAGGTGCCACCTCCAGGGAACGCGCTTCCGGAGCAGTTGCTGCATCGCCCCGAACGGGCAGATGTGCGAACAATACACATTGCTCCCCGACACGATCGGTAACAGCAATGCCCCCGCCACCAGCACCGCCGGCCCGGCCATCTGCTTCCAGGGAATTCCGTTCTGTGACCACCCGACTAACAGCGCCTGCGACACAAGGTCGGCATTGATGAATCCCAGGTAGACAATCAGCACCAGCTGAAAGCCAATCCTCAAC
>CAZUXX010000251.1:2668-3081 GCA_964624215.1 uncultured Planctomycetaceae bacterium | reverse complement strand
TCAACCAGCGAATCCCCCGCAGGGAAGTCAGCCCCAACACGATCCCGAACAGCGTCACGCCCGCCGTGCCAATCGTGCGACCCGTCAGCCATTCGAAACGATCCGCCGTCTCCTGCGTCCGCGGCTGACGCTCTGCTTCCCGCTGTGCCGCCACCGTCACCAGCACCCCCTCCGCAACGGCCATGCTGGTCATCGTCGCCCCGGAAACACCTTCCATCCCGGACGACCGCAGATCGTACTCGCCCGACAGCTCCTCAAACGTCTTCCCTTCGAAGAACGTCAGGAAGTACTCCTCATAAGGCAGGTAACCCACATACGGCTGATTGTCGTAGCTCTTGCCGATCGCCAGTCGGCCCAGAACGCCTTCGCCCGGGACATCAGGCTCCGCCTCCACAGCAATCAGTGCCTCCGTC
>CAZUXX010000251.1:0-2658 GCA_964624215.1 uncultured Planctomycetaceae bacterium | reverse complement strand
CCTGATATCCAACGACGTTCTCCGCTGCCGGCGTCGTTCGCAACAGCCGGCCAATCGTGTCCGATCGACTGTCTAGGACGTGCCAAAGATGCGGTGAATGCTCGTCGGCCACCACCGCGACCGCGTCCGGAAACAGCTCCCGCATCACCTCGATCGCCGGCGGATCCGGGAACTTCAGCGACCCGGGACGCCCCCCCAGCCGATGCGCGATCGACTGGGCAATCGCCAGACTCGTCAGCGTCGCTCCCGAGACAGCGTCAACCGGCAACCCGGCCGACACCTCCTCCCAGGTGCGACTCACGTAGCGTTCCAGAAACCGTCGCTCCTTCCGCACCTGCTCGACATGTTCCCGCGTGTCACCGCTCGACAGGATCTCCACATGGGTGATCACGTTCTCCAGATCGAGCACAAGCAGGACATTCGTCGGACCCGAAAACCCGGTGATGTGATCACTCTCCGGCGACGTCGTCAGCACAATCGCCAGTGGATCTCCATCAGCATCAACCGCCAGCGTGCGGCCATCGACATTCTCCACCCGCGCCGCCGACGGAACTGCACGGCGTACTGTCTCCGGATCCACAACCGAGGCGCCCGCCAACGCAGCGCGGCGGGTCCGCGCGGCGTGCGCATCGTGAATCAGCCACACAATGGCAGCCAGAACCAGAACTCTCGACGCATGCATCAGGATCCCGCGACCACGACGACGCGGGATCTCGCGAGGCCCCGGGCTCACCAGCGGAAGCGTCGGCGGTTGCGGTTCGCTGGAAGAATCCGTCACGGAGAAAACACAGCGGTGAATCGAGAAGGTCCGGCCGGAGAACCGCACACAGTCCCCGGTAGAGGGACCGGCCTGCAAGCAGCATTCATCGTTCGCGGCCCGGCTGCAGTCGCCCGATTATCCGTCAGCGACGCTCAGCTCTGCAACCGGCACCGCGACACCACAGAGCTGAGCATCACTCGGTCACGCTTCGGCGCACGCAGCCACCCTTGCCGCATCACCGGCACTCGACAATCACCCCTTCGTGAGGACGAAGGTGAATTTCACCATCGATCGGATGGTCCCCCTGGTCCATATAGGTCGTCATCAGCAGGTGATGATGAGAACTCGTCGGAGGACTCAAGGTCGCCGGCTCCGGGCCCAGGTTCAGTGCAATCAATAGCCGCGTCTCCCCTTTCAGACGCATGTACGCCAGCACGTCACCTTCTGCCGGAATCGGGCGATAGCTCCCGATCGACAGCGCCGGCTGCGACTGCCGCAAATCAATCAGCCGGCGATACAGACTCAACAGCGAACCCGGATCGTCACGCTGCCTCTCGACATTGACCGTTTCGCTGTCCGCCGAAATCGGCAACCACGGGTCCCCCTCGGTAAATCCCGCATTCGGCCCCGAGGTCCACTGCATCGGAGTCCGCTGAGGATCACGACCGACACCAATCCCGGGCACATTCTTCTCGAACGGATCCTGCACCCGGTCCGGAGGGATCGGAACATTCGTCATCCCGATCTCTTCCCCGTAGTAGATCGTCGGCGTCCCCCGCAGCGTCAACAGCAGCATCGCCGCCACCCGGTTCTGCTCAAGCCCGACCCGTGTCGCCAGTCGCGGCTGGTCGTGGTTGCCCAGCACCCAGTTCGGCCACCCGTGCGGAGGCAACGCCGCTTCGTACTGGTCGATCGCATCCGCCAGCTTCCGCGCGTTCCAGGGCAGCGTAATTAACTGGAAGTTGAACGGCAGATGCACTCCCGAACCGTGAGCACCGTAGTACGTCACCAGCTTCTCAACCGGAAGATAGATCTCACCAACCATCATCCGCTCGTCGTAGCTGTCAATCAGGCTCCGCATCTTCGCGATGATCGAGTGCACCTCCGGACGGTCCGTCGTGTACGTCGCCAGCAGACGATGATGCGGTGGCTCATGCGGCTCGAAGTCCGGGTTCACCGGGTTATTCCGGAACTCCTCGTCCTTGATGATCAGCCAGATCACATCCAGCCGAAAACCGTCCACACCCCGGTCCAGCCAGAAACGCATCGCATCCAGCATCGCCTCCACCACCTCCGGATTCCGCCAGTTCAGATCCGGCTGCTTCGGCAGGAAGTGGTGGTGATAGTACTGACCCGTTGGCTCGTGATACGTCCAGGCGCTCCCCCCGAACGAACTCAACCAGTTGTTCGGCGCACCTCCTCCCGCCTCGGGATCACGCCAGATGTACCAGTCCCGCTTGGGACTGTCCCGGGAACTGGCCGACTCGATAAACCACGGATGTTCATCCGAAGTATGGTTCGGCACAAAGTCGAGAATCACGCGGATGTTCCGCTCGTGAGCCTTCGCAATCAGCTCCTCCATGTCGTCCAGTGTTCCGAACAGCGGGTCAATGTCGACGTAGTTCGATACGTCGTACCCGAAGTCCGCCATCGGCGACGGGAACACCGGAGAGAGCCAGATCGCATCCACTCCCAGCCAGGTCAGATAATCGAGTCGCTGAATGATCCCCCGCAGGTCCCCCACACCATCCCCGTTGGTGTCCTGAAAGGACCTGGGATAGATCTGGTAGATAATCCCTGACTGCCACCATTCATGCCTCTCCATATCACACTCCAGCCTGGTCCCGCTCCTCCGGCACACCCGCCTGGTGTGCCGGAGCAGGTTCTCGTGTTACCCG
>CAZUXX010000250.1:0-5922 GCA_964624215.1 uncultured Planctomycetaceae bacterium | reverse complement strand
GCGATCCGGGCTTCACTCGCACAGGCGCATGCTGCTGCCGGTGATACCCAGGCCGCGGCCCGCGAATCACAGATCGCCCTGAAACTCGACGATATCAATCGGGAATGGAGGCACGTCGACCGCTTCCTGACCGATGAGCTTCGTGAAGAGATCCGCCAGCTTGCCACCGGGGACGGCCGCTCCCGAGCTCCTGACTGACACGAAAGACCGTCCAGGCGCGACAGGAGTGCCGGCTTGCGTGCCGCGGCACCCTCGACGGTTCTTTTGCTTTCGTTCGTGCGGCCCCGTGTGTCCGGAGTTCTCTGCGGTCACTTCCTGTCTTGAGAGCGACGCGGGGGGCAATCGGCTTCAGAACCTGTTCCGCCAAAGCCAGACCTGCCAGAGTATGCTCTTTCTGCCCGGACGGGCCGATTGCCTTTGAAACGTCGCTCCCGGGAATCCTGAACAGGATTCCGCCCGAAAGTCGCTTGATCGTACATGGACGTCAACGACTCACTGACTCTGCTTGCGACGCTGATGCTGTCCATCTTCGGGCTGCGGATGCTCACGACCCGTCCGGTTCCCGCCGGGTGGGCTGCTGTCTTGCTGGCGATCGGTCTGACGCTGCTTTCCGGATGGTTTCTGTTCCCGGAACTGGTGGGCTGGGTCAGTGCATCGGCGCTGTTTCTGTTCGTTCTGTGTCCGATTGTCGCGCAGCGACAGGCCGTGCGGTTTGCCATGCGCGGTTGGACGCGAACGGCCCGGTTCCTCGCTTCCCTGTCGGTATTGACGCATCCGGCGGACGGGTGGTTTGACACCCTCCCGCTTGTACGGGCCCTGGTGCTGCTGCAGCGTGGTCAGCGGGACGAAGCGCTGGCGCTGCTCGATTCACTCGCTCATACCTCGAGAAAATTCGCCTCCATCGCCCGGAGTTTGCATGTCCGCGCGACCGGTCGCTGGAGTGAATTCCTGACCTGGATCCAGACGCGACCCGACCCGCACCGGGTCCTGGGCGATCGTGATCTGCTCGATCTGTATCTGCAGTCACTGGCCGAATCGCGGCAAGTTCCTCGGATGATCAGCGAGTACCACCGGCTGGTCGGACGCGCTCCCCTGCCGCAGGCACAACTGCGGCTGTGTGCGTTTTGTGGTCAGCTTGACAGTGTCGAGTCGCTGCTGGCGGCACCGCTGCGCACCTGGCCGCGGACGACCCGGTCGCTGTGGCAGGCGACGGCGTTACAGGCCGCCGGGCGGCCGGAAGAGGCCCGCCCCCTGCTTGAGGAGCTGGCCACTCATCGCAATCCTCTGATCTCGCAGCCGGCGCAGGATCGAATTGCCTTCCCGGTCGAGCCGGCGAACGGACTGGTCACCGCCGGTCCTGCGGCGGCTTTGCTGCAGGCGGTGAAGGCCGACATTGCACACGATGCGCGGTTTGCGGCCCTGACGTCGGTTCCTCACCGTCGAACGGTCGTGACCTTATTGATTGTGGCCGCCCTGACGATCAACTTTGCCCGCGAGATCCCCGGAGGAACAGACAACATCGACAATCTGATTGATATGGGGGCTGTCGTCATCCTCAATCTCCCTCCCGAACTCGAGCATCTTCAACCGCAGTTGCCGAACCAGGAGTGGTGGCGACCGTTGACGGCGGCCTTTCTCCACTTCGGTCCCGCCCACTACCTGATGAATCTGGTCGCCCTGCTGTTTCTGGGACGGAGACTCGAACGCGCCTGGGGATGGTGGCCCACGCTCGTCTGCTTTCTCCTGGCAGCCGTGGGCAGCATGATGGGCACCCCCTATCTGCTGACAGCGCTGCACGGAGAAACGCAGGTTCTCGCAGGAGCATCCGGCGGCATCATGGGGTTGCTGGGTGGATTACTCGCCCACCTGTTTGTTGGCAGCCGCCGACGTTCCACGCCGCATGTCGATCGACAGTTTCGTCTGTTGCTGGCGTTTATCCTGCTCGAGACGATGTTCGATCTGCTGCACCCCCACGTCAGCTACGAAGCCCACCTGATCGGGCTGCTCATCGGAAGCGGCTGGGGCGCGCTGTACGTTCCGATTGCATTTCGGCCCCGCGCGGCACGTGTGACGCCCGCGACGCAACCGGCCTGATTTCAGTCGTGCGAGGGCCCGCCGGTCCCCAGCACCGGACTGTTTTTCAGATTGCAGGCAGGAACACTCCGCACCTGCTGCAGCGATTTCAGGAAGACCCGCTCAGGAGACGCACTGGCTGGCGGCGCGGCACTCTTTCGGTTCAGAAACACTTGCCGTCGGACAGACCGATGCGTCGGCCAGTTCTCCGCGAACGATACGAATGTCCCGCGGGGCATTCACAGCCAGCCTCACGCGGCTTCCCTGGATCTCTGTGACGCGGACTTCCACGTCATCCCCGATCCGAATGGTCTCTCCAATCCGTCGTGTCAGGACCAACATACCTCGTTCCTTCTCGGTTTGAATCATCTCATGCGTTGCGATACCGAAATCGGCCGCCGATCCGTGCGGGCGCTCATCCAGCGCCATGCCGCACGATCCGAACATGGGAAGCAGGGGCGTACCGGCGATCGGCTCTCAGCGAAGCTGAAAGCGCAGTGAGAGACTCATCGAGCCTGGCCTGTCTCACTCACGTCAGCGGGAATCATTCCCGAAGCACAACGCTACTTCTCAATCGCGCAGAGTCATACCCGCTCCGGTAGCAACCGGTCAAGAGCAATTCCGGCAATTTCCGCCGATTGGAAAATCGCGAGAACCCGCCCGTTCGCGCGACACCGTCGAGAAACCGAAGAATCGAAGGGTATTTCAGTGCCCCCGCAAGGACTCGAACCTTGGACCTACTGATTAAGAGTCAGTTGCTCTACCAACTGAGCTACAGGGGCTTCTGCGTGGAACCTTATCGACTCCGAAGCGGAGAGTCCAGCGCGGGAAATGCCTCACTTCACATGCCCGCCGGCAACCGCTCGTCTTGCATTCCTGACAGTTAAAATCCCGCCAAACTGTCTGAGCTGATCACACCTGCGGCTCGTACAGAACCTGCGGCGTCTCATCACCCGGAGCATACAGGACCAGCCCTCCGTGGGGATCGTTCACCCGCACGACACAATCCGGCCGCCCGGCACAGGCTTCCTCCAGAATCGCTTCCAGACCCTGCACGGCCGCGACCACCTGGCGATCGGCGGTCAGATCGTTGTAGGCCAGCGAGCGGCACCGCGCCAGTCGACTGGCGCGATCGCCGTCGGTGCCGAACTCGACCTCGCTGAGTTCCTGGACGAACCGCTCAATGACCTCGATGCCATAGCCTCGCTGCGACCGCTCTCCCCACGGTTCGAGGAACGTGCCGTTGTAGTGGTTGTTCATCGAGATCTTCATTGAGAACGGCGTTTCCCCTTCCACCGTGCATTCGACGCCGCGCTTGCGGGAGTGCCCGTTCCACAACCCGTTGTCGAACCGGAACTGCACTTCCTGCTCGACATACCCGGGGAAGTTGTCGGGAATGACCCACGAGGTGTGAATGTCGAAGGCGGCCTCGCGCCCCGTGTCGTACTCGTAAATCAGCCGCAACTGGGTGCTGTCCCACGTCGGGCCGTCGGCGGGTCCGACAATCCCCCGCTGACCGGTCGCCATGATCGTCTTCAGTCGACCACCGAAGGTGTAGTCGATCAGTTTGATGTAATGGACCGCGACGTAGGTTCCCGGGTTACGGCCGGTGATCCACTCCGAGAACTGGCTGCCGCTGATCTGCTTCGGTTCCAGCAGCGAGCAGTACCCGTTGTTGACGTGCTTGAGGACTCCGTCGGCGACGAGGGTCCCCAGCTTCTTGTGATCGGGATCGAGCAGCTTGTGGTAGACGACTTTCGCCAGCACGTTCTTCTCATCCGCCAGTTTGCACAGCTCGTCGACTTCCTGCAGTTTGAGCACCGAGGGTTTTTCGACCAGCAGGTGCTTGCCGGCCGAGAGCACTTTTCGAGCGGCGTCAAAGTGACGGTCGTCGGGCGTGGCGACACACACGAAGTCGACATCCGACCGGATCAGTTCATCGACGGCCGACTCGCCCGCATAGCTTTCGAACGGAGAGATTCGTCCTGCCTCGAGGGCCGCCTGGCGATAGGCTTCGGCCCTGCGTCCTGTCAGCGAAGCGACTCCGGTCAGCTCCAGTCGCACCGGGCCGGTCCGACGGCTCCAGAGTCCCTCGGCGTACGCCCGCTCGAAACAGGGACGATACGTTTCATCGAAAATCATACCCATGCCGACCATGCCGGCACGCAGCGTCGGGAGGCTCGTAGTCATGGCGGACATTGTGATTTCGAGGCCGTCAAATCACAACCGGCAAAGGGACCTCTTTCTGACCGATCAGAGGCCTCGTTTTGGGCACTCGCGGAGGCTGCTCGCGACCCGTCGAAGCGAGGTCACGGCGCCGATCTTCAGAAGGATTCGTCGCCGAAGTCGTCTGGAGGCAGCGCGCGGGGCTTGCGCCGCTTCCGCCGTTTCGGAGCAGCCGCAACAGTCTCACCGCCGGGAAGCAGGGCATCACGAGCGCTCCAAGCATCACCCCGAAGACCACGATAAAGTCGAGCCACCAGAACTCTCTCACCCGTTCGGGCATCTGTTCCGGAGAGACTCCCTGGGCCGCGAGCGCAACACCCAGCAGCACGCCGCAGGCCAGTGCCAGGGGAAAGGTGGACAGCAGCATTCCACCGATGAGGTAGGCGCGGGTCCCGCGCATCATCAGGCGGCTGCTCAACTGAATCTCGCCGCGAATGAGCGTGATCAGACCGACCACGCTCATGACAATTTCAACGACGCAGCACATCGTCCGGCCCCCGCTCTCGTCGTTCTGGTCCTGGCCCTGCGCAGCGTTCGGTCACCTCATCCCGAATGCCAGGCTGATGCCCGTCATCTTGCAGTGAAGGCAAGATCATTGCGGAATGCCGCACCGGACGCCATCGTTCAGGCGAAGGCACGTCCCAAAAGCGAAAGAATCTCTGCGGCGTCGATGTCACCGGGTTCGACGAATTGCAGCTTGATGGCCTCGCGGCCGCTGCGGTGCATCGTGATTTCCCGCTCGTGCGCCAGCGTGGCAATCTCTCCCAGAGCCACGCGTCCCGGTTCTGTCAGAATCACCAGCACCAGCGACTCGCGCCGCTTGGTGTGCAGCTCGGCGACCGGTGTGCCATCCGCCGCCTTCCACGTGATGTTCGTCTTGTTCGACCAGTCGGCTTCGGCCCCCGCCTGAGTCATCGCCTGCTCGACAAGTTCGAGCAACTGCGACACGACCTCCGCCGGCCACTGCACCCGCCTGTTCGACGGGAATCCCTTACGGCTCAGGTGCCACTTGCGTCCGAGCACCTTCCAGGGCATCAGGTCTTCGGGCGATTGTTGGACGGCCTCGACCTTCTCGACATAACAGGCGATGGCATGTTCCACAAAGTCGCGGAATTCCTGTGTGTCGATCTCCTCCAGGGAATGGACGTCGATCAGGATCTCCTGGAATGGTCCCTTGGTGTTGTTGAACCGGACCCGCTCGCCCCGGCCGTACACCGGAATCTCGTCCATCTCGTCGACGGGAGTCAGGTTGAGCTCTGCAATCGTCTCCTCTTCATCGAACGAGTTCTTCGGAACACGGAAGTACAGCCGCAAGAACCATTCGTCACCCGTCAGTGCGTGAAAGAACCAGCCGGTGCCGCTCTTCTTCTCGGCGGTGATTTCGACGGTCGAGGGGTCGTTCCAGTTCGCTTCCTGCAGGCCGGCGTACTCTTCGATCAGATCGACGACGAATTCGAGGGCGGCGCCTTCCCACTGACACGGCTTTCCGTTGCGGGCCGGTCGGTCCTGGGTATGCCATTTCCGTCCGTTGACCTTCCAGGGCAGTGCCGCGTCTTTCCCCACGCGGGCAATGTCGACATCTCCCTGTCGTTTGCGCGCCACCGAGGCCGCATCGAAGATTTC
>CAZUXX010000249.1:0-5951 GCA_964624215.1 uncultured Planctomycetaceae bacterium | reverse complement strand
GATCTGGTGCGGGTTGTTGAGGCGAGTGGAGTGGTTTTCGCGGTTTCCCACAACTACACGGGGAACCCGCTGGTGCGGCAGGCGCGTGACATGGTGCTAGCCGGCGAGCTTGGAGAGATCAACGCGATTCGTTCGCAGTACATCCAGGGGTGGTTGCGGACCCGGCTGGAGGCGGAAGGTCAGAAGCAGTCGGCATGGCGGACAGATCCGAGCAAGAGTGGTGCGGCGGGTGCCTTTGGCGACATCGGGACGCACGCCTACAACCTGGCCCGGTTCATGAGCGGACTGCTGCCGGAGACGGTCTCGGCGAATCTGAAGATCTTCGCGGAGGGGCGGCAACTGGATGACTACGGCCACGCGGTAATCACGTTCGAGAACGGAGCACTGGGAACGGTGACTGCGAGCCAGATCTCGCATGGTCGCGAGAACGATCTGGCGATCGAGATTGACGGGACGAAAGGTGCGATCCAGTGGCGGCAGGAGACGCCGAACACGATGACGTTTCGCCAGAACGGGAAGCCACACCAGATCTACTATCGTGATCCGAACGCGCCGTTTGCGAGCGAGAATCACAAGTCGTCGTGCCGCATTCCGTCGGGTCACCCGGAAGGGTATCTCGAAGCGTTTGCCAACATCTATCGCAATGCGTTCGATGCGATGATTCTGCGGGCGACCGGCAAGGAGTTCGAGAAGAAGAATACGCTCTACCCGAACGTGTACGACGGGGCAGAGGGAATGTTCTTCATTCAGCAGTGCGTGGCATCGAGTGCCGAAAATGGTGCCTGGTTGCCGTTGAAGCACCCGTGTGCCCGCCAGTGACTGCACGCGGCGTTGGTTCGGGTGCGGGCCGGACGGATTGAGAGTCCTGTTGGATCATTGGGCGTGCCCTTCTGGCGTGATGCAGGCCGCCTGGTGGTCCCGACTCCGGCACAAGGACTTCAGAGCAGACCTACTGCTTTCCTTCGGCCCGGTTCGACCACCACGGCAGGCTGATCCCGCCATCCATGAGGACGGTGCTGCCGGTCATGTAGTCGGTGTCGCTGGAGAGCAAGAAGGCGATGAGCCGTCCGATCTCCTCGGGAGTTCCGAGCCGCTTCCAGGGAATGCTGGCTGCGCCCTGTTGCAGTTGTTCTTCGGTGAAGAACTTGCGTTCGCCGGGGGTGTCGATCCAACCGGGGTGGACGATGTTGACGCGAATGCGGTGCGGTGCCAGTTCGATGGCAGCCGTGCGTGCCATGTGGTCAATGGCGGCCTTGGCCATGTTGTACGCCATGGCGGTGGGGATCGGGATCACGCCGTGCGGAGAGGACACGACGACCATCGCGCCGCCGGACTTCTGAGCGATCAGCTGTCTGGCAACCGTACGGACTCCGTAAAAGGCTCCCCACATCGAGACGTCAATTGTGCGGCGGAAGCCTTCCATCTCGGCTTCGACCATCAGTTGCCGATCGCTGTAGGCGGCGTTCGAGACGAAGCCATCCAGCGGGCCTAGCTGGTCGACGCACTGTGTGACCATGTTCTCGACGGACTGCAGATCGGCGACATCGGCCTGCAGGATGACGGCCTTTCGCCCCATGGCCCGGACTTCGCTGGCCACGGCCTCGGCTTCCTCCGCATGAGAGCGGTAGTTAATGCCGACGTTACCACCCAGCCGCGCGATCTCGAGCGCGGCACCGCGACCGATCCCGCGAGAGGCTCCGGTCACGAGGATGTTTTTCCCTTCCAGCGTCATCACGGTGACTCTCACAACAGGCTGATTCGCGATTTTTCGGCAGGATAGTAGTGACAGCCGGGCAGGACAACGCGGCTGTGCGTGCCGGTGTGGACAAGGAGCGTGAGGGGGTTTGCAGGGGGGAAGGGGGCGTTTTGACGGGATGGTTTCGCGTTGACTCGGTGAAAACGTTGTGCGAGAACGGCCCTCCCATCGAACCTGCAGGCGCGTCCCTGCACCTGTCGCCGTCCCGGTTTTCGGTCGTATTCCTGCGAAAAACCGCCGGTGATTTCCCTTCCGATGTTTCCTGTCACGACAGCCTGGCAGCACGCAGATGCGCGGTCAGGCGGTTTCGTGTAGAGCCCATCTCAGGACGTTCCCATGAGCCAGAGCGCGAGAATCGGCAGTTTCTGCCTGCTTGCAGCCCTCAGCCTGAGCGGATGCACGTCGTTTCTGACGGCCCGTGCAATCGAAGAGTTTTCGGCCAGTCTGGAGGCGGGGAACGTTGCCCAGATGCGGCAGCAAAGTTCCGAGAGCTTCCAGCAGCGTGCACTGCGGCGGGAGGAATCGGACCGGGCGTTGCGGATTCTGCCCCTCCCCAAGGGGAACGTCGAGGTCGTCAAGGTTGACGAGGTCAGCGATGACGAACGACTGGTCACCGTGGCGGTTGGGGAGGAGCAAACGGAGATTCAGTACCGGTTGATCCGGACTGCTGCGGGCGAGGGGAAGACCGGCAAGCGGTGGGTGGTGGATGACGTTCTGCTGACGCAAACCGTTCCTGGCAGCGAAACGCCGCTCACCAAATCAGTCACCGAACAGATGGACCTCCTGCTGACCGTGCAGGAATTTCTGGAGAGCTGGCGGACCGGGACTCACGATCAGGCGCTGTCTGTGCTACATCCGGAGCTTGCCGAGGTGCTGAGTGACGTGTCTCCGGCCCACTTTGCGCAGATCACCAAAGAGATGATGCAAGGGGTTTCGGCCGAGGCCTTCCGGCCGGAAGTCCGCATGAAGGATCGTGAGGCACTCGTCCAACTGCCCCGCCGCGGTGGCAAGCTGATTCTGAAGCTGGAACAGACCGGCGAGGCCGGCGACACGTGGAAGGTGTCTGATGTCGGAGTGGAATCGCGGGCCCGAGACGAATCGCTGCCGGCGCTCTCCGAGATGGCGACGCTGATTGGCAATGTCAGCCAGTTTCTGACGGCTTATGACGCGACTGACCGGGCGAGTCTGGAGCGATTGGTCACCGAGCGGTTCTTCCAGACCGCTCTGGCGACCGCCGACCTGTCGATCGTGAAGCTGCCGACAACGCGGCTGCAATCGGCGCGGTTTGATCTCGAACAGCATGGCAGCCAGTCGGACTTGCTGTTCGAACTCGACAATGTCACCTACCTGGTTTCGCTCCGGTCTCCGGAGGAGCCCGAAGTGGCTCCGGCGAAGCCAGCACGGTTTGCGAAGCAGTTTCTGGTGGATGAAGTCACGATCTACGAAGGGAGCCAGGTCAAGCCGCTCTCGACCGTGTTCACTGCACATGCGGTGGTCGAGATGTTTGCCGAAGCGCTCGCCCGCCGGGACCATTCGTTGCTGCAACAACTGTCGACGCGGAACTTCACGGCTCGCGTGTGGGGTCTCGCTGCATCGGATGACGTGTTGCAGCGGCTCCCCCTGGACGGTGTGCCGGCCGCCCCGCCGCGGATTGTCACGACGATTTTCCAGGGTCATGTGACGGAAGTGACCGTGACTCAGGGGACACGGGCGATGACGTATGTCCTGCACTCGACTCGGGGCCGTCCCCAGGTGGATGACATCCTGATTGCCGTGAACGATCGTCCCGGATCTCTGAAGGAGACTCTCGAATGTCTGGTGCCTCTCCACAACTTTGCCGAGGGCTGGGACAAACGAGATCGGCAAATTACCGAGCTGAACACCTCCAAGGGGGTGGGCTACATGGTCTGGATCCAACTGAAGGACTTTCCTGACTGGCATATCAGCATGACCGAACTCGTGTCGCGGCCACTGGCTTCGCTGTCGCAACAGGGGGGGGACCGGATTGTGACTCTGGGGACGACGACGGACGGGGTCCGGGCCCGACTGACCAACACTCCCAATGGTCGACTCGTCCTCGATGAGTTCCACCTTTACGGTCCGCAGTTTGCTGGCGGTCACCTCGATGTTCTGAACTCGCTTCGCCATCTGGCGAATCAGGCGATCACGATTTCGTCAAAGACGCCGGTGGGATCACCGCGGAGTCCTGAGGCGGCACTGAAACAGATGATCGCGGAGCCGGTCGACCAGCGTGCGCGCGTGGTGCGTGAGCCGTCGTCTCAGGCGCGTTTGCCCCAGGCACGGTTGCCCCAGGCCGCTGCTGGCGTCGACAGCGAACCTGCCGCAGCGCCGGAAGATGACCGTCCGCTGCTTCTGCAGCAGATTCCGACCGAGCCCCGATCCTGAGCCATTTTTGTGGCGGCGGCGCAGTGACCAATCAACTCCCGGGCTGCACGGGACGATTGGAAAAGCTTACCGGAACGGTCTGCGCGGGGTCATCGGGAATTGTTCTCCGGATTGCATGCTCATCCGCCTGCGTGAGAGCACGGCCTTTTCATGTGGTGGGCAATGCAGTGAACTGCGTCTGGGCCTGTGTGCGGTCCGGCCGGGGTCACCCGTCGCCCGTGCTTCCAGACGTGGGCTGGAAGCATTCATCGCCCTTCGTCCGGAAGCAGGTGGCTCATCCGCCAAAGGCTCCGTAGCGGCGGACGCCTCTGGCGAAGGCGACCCGGCAGGCAAGCAGAAGGAGCAGCACCCAGCCGGCTTCGAGGATCAGTTCCTGCATCAGCTCGGTGTGGGAGTATCGTCCCAGGTAGATCGCGGCGGGTGTATAGGCGAGGAACTTGAAGGGCAGCAACTGGATGACCGAGTTGACCTCGTCGCCGAGGAAGTCGAGGGGGATCATGTGTCCGGAGAGGAAGTAGTTGAGCATCATGTAGATGAAGAGGAGCGAACTGACTTCCAGAAACCAGAACGAGATCATGCCGATGAGAGCTTCCAGCAGGAAGCCCATGAGGTAGCCGAGGACCAGGGAGGCTGCGAAGGCGGCGAGAGTCCAGCCGTCGGGATGCGGGGGGAAGTAGTCGCGGCAGAGCCAGAACACCAGGGCGAAGGGTCCGGCGGCGACTGCGTAATAGACCAGCTTGTGGGCGACCCGGTGCCAGAAGAGGTAGCCGAGCATATCGATCGGCTGAGTGAGATATTTCTTGACGGTCCCGTCGCGGACATCGCGGGCAATGCCACTGGCGAGACCGGGCATGGAGGAGAAGGCCCTGCCGATCATGGCGAGGAGGTAATAGGCGATCATCCCGCCGTAGGTGTAGCCGGCGATTTTGTTGTGTTCGCCGGAGGTCCCGACCCCGAAGACTGCTCCCCAGAGGAAGATCTGAGTCACGATTGGCAGGAAGCGAAAGAGCGTTCCCAATGCGAAGTCGGCCCGATAGACCAGTCGCTCCTCGATACAGGTGCGGAGGATGACCCACCGCACCCTGAGTTGACCTCCACTCACTCCAGTCTCTCCTGAATCCGAGTCCAATCGAGGCTGTAGGATGACCACAGGAAAGCTGGTCGTCGAGCCTGCTGATCAGGTTCGACCTGCGATGAGGCAGGGAAGGCGAACGGGACTGGCCGGGTGAACGAGACGAACGGATAAGGGAGCAGCAACCAGGCTGCCTGCATTGTCACCGGGGAAGGGAGACTCGGAGACCCGATTCGCTTGGGGAAGCGACCCGCGCCGCACCCCTACGGTTGCGGCGCTGTCTTTCGAGAGTCCTTATGCGGCTCGGACGTCCCGGGCCGACTGGGCCCAGCGAATCCAGTCGGCTACTTCGGCGAGGTCCGGTGATCGGGAGGAGCGAAGCATTCGCTGGCCATCCCGGGTAGCGACAAACGGGCCGATGATTGCGAACAGTTCGTGCGGAGACATGGCGGCGATCGTCGCGGGATCGTCGAATCCGCAGGCGACGAGGACCTGGGCGTCGTGACCGCGAAGTTCGGGGATCCGGCACATCAGACGGGCCTGCTGCTGCCACTGCCGAATGATCTCTGCATTGATCCGCCGATGCTGGACCTTGGCGGCCAATTGACCGGGGTCGCGGTAGAGGAAATCGGCGACGCTGCTGACGCCGGCTTTCTGCAGCCGACGGGCGGTTGTTGGACCAATCGACGGGGCATCGACGATCGGGCTGTCGAGGTT
>CAZUXX010000248.1:2575-5956 GCA_964624215.1 uncultured Planctomycetaceae bacterium | reverse complement strand
TTCTGAGAACCGGGAGATGCCTCATCAAGGCAACCGGGACGCGGGCAGCTGGTCTGTTCTCGTGTTCCGCGGCCGGGTCCGGGACGGATGCGTTCTCGACGACTCACTTTGCACTGAACGATTCGCGTTGCCGTCGGGTATGATCGTGAGCCTGTCAGTCTCGCAACAGATGACTTCCGCCGATGAATCCACTCACCCTGATCCCGCTCATCGCCAGTGGTCTGTTGGGGCTGGGCGTCTTTCTCTTCGCGTGGACTATCACGCGGGCGCTGGCGACAGAGGATCTCCAGCAGGACGACGAATGGCGGTACGACGTCAGCCGCATCAACGAACTGCGACGGGTGAGTCTGTTCTACCGGCTGTTCCAGCCGATCGTGCAGGGGCTGGCGATTCTGAACCAGCGAGCGTTCCGTAACGAACTCCCGGAGATCTCGCGCGAACTGGTGGCTGCTGGCCACTCCCGGTTCTGGACCGCTGCCGAGTGGCTGGGGAAGGTTGAACTGCAGGCGCTTCTGGCAGGCATTCCGATTCTGTACTTCAGCATGCGGCTGATGGGGCCGCCCGGCGTGGTGCTCGGCGGAGTGCTCACGGGTCTTACGGCGGTCGTGCTCCGCCGGCGACTCACATCGCAGGCCCGCTATCGGTTGTGGATCATCAAGCGTCGACTCCCCTTCCTGCTCGATCTGCTGACCCTGCTGATGGAAGCCGGGTCGACCTTCATGAACGCGCTGCGGGAAGCCTGTAACGAATTCCGGGATCACCCGGTGGGCGTCGAATTCTCCCGTGTGCTGATGGAGATGAACATGGGAAAAAGTCGCACGGCTGCTCTCGAGTCGCTCAAGGCCCGTCTGGCTGATGACGAGATCACGAGCATCGTGGGCTCGATCATTCAGGGGGAGACACTCGGTACACCGCTCGCCCTGCTGTTTCGCACACAGGCGGATGTGCTGCGCATCAAACGAACGCAACGGGCCGAAACCATCGCCGGCGAAGCCGGCGTGAAGATGCTCATGCCGGCCGTGCTCATCATGGGAGCGACCGTGCTGATCATTCTCGGCCCGTTCATGATCAACTTCATGGAAGGGGAGTTCATGCAGTAAGGGTGGCGCCGCTGTTCGCGATCTGCTGGAGGGCCACTTGCAAGAGCGGGGCCCGTGTTTGCCGGCTGCATCTCTGCCGGACCGGAATTACGGCAGAACGAGATATGCCGGCAGCCCCCAGTTGACGAGATCCTGAACATCGCCCCCCGGACCATAGTCGGCGACGAGAGTCAGCCGGGTCGCCCCTTTCAGGGGGATCGGCCCGACCTCGATCGGTGGGGTGTTGCTGGCGATTGAGGCAGTGAACGCCTCGTTCTCGTCGAGGAGGATCGTAACGACGGCTACTCCTCCCGCGCTGCCGGCATCGATTCCCACGAGCGTGCTGAAGTGTGTCGCCCCGGGCTGGACCGAAAAGGTGGCGCGTGTGCGGGTTCGCACTCCGAAGCCGTACGGCAGGACCATTCCTGCCGGTCGCACGTCCCCCTGCCGGTGCATCCGCTGTGGTTCCGTCCGTGCCGACAGCCCGTCTGCAGGAAGCTCGAACCCGGCGACCGGATCGAACAGGTATGGCGTGTACTCAACGTCGTCGGCTGCGGCTGGATCCAGCGGTCGCACCGACTCTCCTGTGAAGTCGCAGCGGGCGATGGCGGAATGGGGCAGCGGGAGCGGAGTCTCTGTCACGCGGAGGACTGCCTGCCACTGGTCCTGATCCTCGGGGACGTCCGTCGTTTCCAGTGAGGTGACTGTCAGCCGCGATCCATCGGCCAGGGTGACGAACCACGGGTGTTCCGCCGGATCGGGACGACTTTTCAGTTCATCCCCAAAGGCGAGTGCGGCGACGGTTGCGCGTTCCAGCGATGTCTCTCCCAGACTTGTGGTGAAGGTGATCGTCTCTGGTGCCATGCCGGCGAACTCTCCGCTCACACGGTCGCGGTTTTCGAGAATCGCCAGATCTCCCGGCAACGGGATCCGCCGCAGCAATGCCGCCAGTGACGGCTCACTCACTGTGTCGAATACGACAAAGTCGACGAACTCCAGCGGGATCTCGATTGGCTCCGTCAGACCGTTGCGCAGGCAGGTGAGGGTCAGTTCGTCGGCGCCGACCACTGTTGCGTAGAGCCGGTCCCCGTTGGTGAACTCGATCAGATGCCAGGGCTGCCCGGTTGCCATCTCGTCGGTGGCCGGGGACTGAAACTCCATCCACCACAGTCTGCTGCGGGGAATGCGTTCCTGCCTTTGCTCGATCTCGACGACGGCTGCATCAGAGGAGAGCTTGAGCAGTCGGGCGCTCCGTGGCGGTTCTGTCCCGACGGTGCGAATGCGAACCTCTTCTCCGGCAACGGTCGCCACCAGCAGTCCCAGCAGCGTGACGACGGGCAAGGCGACACGGTTCATCGGTGGAAGATGGGCAGATAGTTGTTCGGTAACTGCAGGACAATCAGGGCCATGGCGGTGGCGTACTCCGGACTGACCCCCTGATCCGACCAGGAGCCGGCCGAGAGCTGGTTCGCCAGCAACTCGTCGCGGATCGCCGGATACCAGACTTCGAACACGTCCCGTCCGGCATGCCACGCTGCCTGGACAGCGTAGTAGTGGGCGTAGAAGTAGTACCCCGGTTCACGCAGGCCCGGTTCGCCCGGCCGGAACCTCAGCATGTATTTCAAGCCATTCTCGATCACCGGGCCGCTGGTCACCCCGCAGGTGTACAAGGCGACGAGTGCCGCCGCCGATCGGGGGAATGCACTCTCGGAACCCCGGTTCAGCTGGTACTTGAAGCCCCCGTCGGGGTTCTGGCATCGGGTGATGTAACTGACAACGCGATCGATCACTTCGCGCGGGACCGCCAGCCCGCCGTTGTGTGCGGCCCGCAGGGCCATCGCCTGACACACAGTCACCGAGATATCGGCATCGCGTGGCTCGGGGGCATACCGCCAGCCCCCTTCATGATTCTGCGTGTCGATGATCAGCCGGACGGCGCGCCGCAGCGGGTCCCGCACCGGCAGACGCGTGACCCCGTACACTTCCGCCAGCAGCAGGGTTGCGAACCCGTGACCATACATCGGCTGCTCGTAGTAGCTGGGGTCCTGCTCCGAGATGAAGCCGCTCGGTGCCGCGCAACTCAGCAGATATTGAACGGCCGCCGTCAGTGTGTCGCCATACGGGCCGCGTTCGGGAGTGCTCCCGCTCGCGAGGAAGGCCATCGCCGCCAGCGCGTTGACCGCCGGATTCATCCGGTAGCGATTGAAGGAGGTCGGAGGTCCGAAAAACCCTTCGGGCTGTTGTCGCTGACGCAGCCACTCGAGCCCCCGCGCGATCGCTCTCTCGGTCTCCGGTGTGACCA
>CAZUXX010000248.1:0-2565 GCA_964624215.1 uncultured Planctomycetaceae bacterium | reverse complement strand
GGCCGACACATCGTCCGCGCGGGCGGCGCGAGATCGGGCCAGCCAGGTCAGTGCGGCTGCTGACGATGCCCGAAGGAGCGTTCGGCGGGTGAGGGAGTGGTCTGTCAATGTCCGTCAACCGGCGCGTCTGGCACCGGGCCATTCAACCGGGAGAAACGTCCTGCCGTCAGATCCGTCTCTGAACGCGGGGCGGATCATGACGGGATCGAATCGAGTCTTGCGCGACTGGTGCGCTTTGCCGTTGCAGGAGCTCGCAGTGGCAGCACACCGGCCGGCTGCGATTCCATCTCCAGCAGCGTGCGCTTCAGCACAATCCCGGTGGGAGCGGAGAAGCCCCCCAGCGCTCCCCCTGCTCCGACGACCCGGTGACACGGGATCAGCAGCGGAATCCGGTTGCGGGACATGACACTCCCCACGGCGCGGGCGGCACCGGGGCGACCGACTTCTGCTGCGAGTTGCCCGTACGACAGTGTCTCGCCGTAGGGGACTTTCCTGAGTCGACGCACGACGGCCTGCGCGAATGGAGTCAGTCCGCTGGTGACGACCGGGATCTCCGAGAGATCGACAGGCACTCCGCTGAGGTATTCGCCGACGGCATGTCGCGCGTGTTCCAGTAACGGTGGCAGTTCATCTCCCGGGGAGAGGAGTCCAGGTTCCCCACTGGCTCGGTCGAGCACATCGCCGCGCCGGTGATGTCCGAACGTGAGCCAGGAGACGGCCTCGGCATTCCCGGCGATTCCGAACCATCCCAGGGGAGACTCGGCAACCGCGAACCGCAGGGATCCGTTCGGGCGGTGAGTGTGCTTCAGGCTGGGCTTACTCATGGCGAAGTGCCTCGATGGGGTCGAGTCGGGCGGCTGACCGTGCCGGATACACGCCGAACACCAACCCGATTGCGACAGAAAAGCCGAAGGCCAGGGGCAGGCTCCAGACGGCAACCTGCGGTTCCATTCCGGCAAAGATCCGGCCGACCTCACTGTCTGCGGCCGTGGCGTCCATGATGTATTCCTGGACGATGGTGCGGCCCAGGCGGAAGGCCGGGCCGGTCGACAGTCCCAGTGCCAGCCCGATCAGCCCCCCGACACCGGAGAGCACGACCGTTTCGGTCAGGAACTGGCTGATGATGTCGGACCTTCGTGCCCCGAGCGCCCGCCGGATCCCGATCTCGCGCGTGCGCTCGGTCACGGTGGCGAGCATGATGTTCATGATCCCGATGCCGCCGACCACCAGACTGATCGCTGCAATGGAGCCCAGCACGATGTTGAAGATCCAGCGCAACTGGGCCGCCTGCTTGAGCAGTTCGAGGGGGACGACGACCGCGTAGTCCTGGCGATCCCTGTGGGTGCGGGCCAGCGTCTCCTCGATGACCTGCGCCGTCCGCACCACGTCCTTTTCGTCCCGCACCTTGATCGTGATCTGGTCGAACACGACAGATTCGAAGCTGAACAGGCTGCCACTCGTCGGACGCGAGAACATGTCCCCGGCGTTCAGACGTACCTGGAATGTGTTCAGCGGCATGTAGATGTCGTAGTTGTA
Source organism: uncultured Planctomycetaceae bacterium (assembly GCA_964624215.1). GTDB lineage: Bacteria > Planctomycetota > Planctomycetia > Planctomycetales > Planctomycetaceae > CAZUXX01. The sequence continues at coordinate 1,029 of CAZUXX010000248.1, read as the reverse complement.
ATCGTGTGCCGCCAGGCTGCTCCCGATGCCGGCCGACGCCGTTCGGGGCCTGGTCACTCCGATCACCTTGTACGTGCTGTTGTGTAACTGGATCTGCCTGCCCAGCGGATCGACGCCGGGAAACAGTCGCTCTGCTGTTCCGGCGGCGAGCACGACCACGTTACGGAATTTCTCATTGTGCTCGTCGTGCAGAAAGTGCCCTCGCGCCATCGTCAGATGGTTCATCTCGAGGTACTCCGGAGTGCAGCCGACGACGTGCGATTCGACCGTGTTGGTCAGGTATCGCGCTTCGAGATTCACTTCGCGGACCGGTACCAGTCCTTCGGCGGCATCGAGCGTCTCTTCCAGAATGCGGTAATCGTCCCGCGTCAGGCCGTACCGCAAGACCATCTGCGGCCCCGACCCGGCCGACGCCATTCCCTCCGGCGGCTTGACGCTGCGGACAATCACATTCGTCGCCCCCAGCTGCAGCACCTGCTGTTCTGCCTGGTGACTGGCCCCTTCCCCGATCGCCAGCATGGCGATCACGGAGAACACGCCGAACACGATCCCCAGCATCGTCAGCCCCGAGCGGAGCTTGTGCAGCAGCAGGCTCTTCAGTGCCAGCCGGAGTGTGCGAAAGGAATTGGGTGAGAGCATCAGGACTTCGGACTTCCGTCAAGTGGAGCGACGAAGCGGTACCCCGTCCCGCGCACCGACAGCAGGTACTGCGGATTCGCCGGGTCGTCTTCCAGACATCTTCGCAGCCGCATCACAAAATTGTCGATCGAGCGTGTGCTGATCTCGGCATTCAGGTCCCAGACATCACGCAGAATCTGCTGCCGTGAGAGTACGGTTCCCGCGTGCTCAATGAAGTATCGCAGCAGCTGGGCTTCCATCGTTGTGAGCGGATGGACCTTGTCCCCGTTCCGCACCTCGAACGTCTGGAAATCAATCGTGACATCGCCGAACCGGTACTTCATCTGCCGCTCGGGCTGGGGCGGGGGCCTCAGACGCGATTCCCGGTCGAGCAGGTTCCGGACACGGCTG
>CAZUXX010000247.1:0-5958 GCA_964624215.1 uncultured Planctomycetaceae bacterium | reverse complement strand
TCTTCGGCGTGGTGACCGAAGTGGGCGAGAAGACACGGAACCTGGCCCCCGGCGATCTGGTCACGTGTACGGTGAGGCGGCCGGGAGACACGCTATTCGACATGGTCGGGCGGAACGACATCACCTCGTCGCCGGTCTACTTTGAGCGTGGTATCTCGCTGATTCACGGGTTTCTGTCGAGCCACTTCGTCGACGACGAGCAGTACATCGTCAAGGTGCCTCGGGGGCTGAGCCACATCGGGGTCCTTTCGGAACCGGCCAGCGTGTGCGCCAAGGCGATCGAGCAGGCCTGGCTGGCTCAGCAGCGACTGCAGGTCTGGGAGCCACAGCTCGCGTTCGTGATGGGGGCCGGTCAGATCGGGTTGCTCTCGACCATGATGCTCCGCCTGCGGGGCCTGGAGGTCTACACGGTCGCGCGGACGGAGAACCCCGGTCTGAAGGAGGAAATCGTCTCGGCTCTGGGGGCCACGTATGTCAGCACACGGCAGGAGTCCCTGAAAGACCTGACCGAACGCGTGGGACGACCTGATCTGATCATCGAAGCGACCGGCAGTTCGCAGGTCGCGTTCGAATCCATGGAAGTTCTGAATCTGAATGGTGCCCTCGTGTGGACCAGTGTCACCGGTGGGTCGCGGGATCTCAGCGTTCCGGCCAACGCGATCAATCTCGAATGGGTGCTGGGAAACAAGCTGCTGGTCGGATCGGTGAACGGCAATCGCAAGCATTTCGAACGAGGGCTCGCCGACCTCGCCGCGGCAGAAGCGATGTGGCCCGGGGTTGCCGAGCGGATTCTCACACATCGCGTTCAAGGCTTCGATGATCCGCCAAAGCTGATGGAGCTTCTTGAGCAGCGCGATGTGCTGAAGCTCTCGGTCGTGATCAGCGAGATGCCGTCTATCCGATCGTGAATGCGTCCAGATCGGTGGCGATTTCGAGATCATCATCGGACGACGCTGCTCCGGCGGCGGTCCGCAGCCACTCGATCGACGGAATCCCGTACGGTCGGAACTTCTCGATGTCTCCGCTCTCGGAGTGGTAGACGAGTGCCCGGTGGACACCCAGACGGGACGCTGCCGGCGATTCGATCAGGTTGCTGGAGTCGGCCGCATTCATCTGGAAGAGGATCCGATGCTCGAGTTCTCTCAGGGACTGACGGCTGAGAGTTCGCTCGAGGTTCGCGGCGGTGTCGCACCAGACGAGCGTGTGCAGACCGACTTCCGGTCCGTCGGTGAGAAGGTCGGCGAACTGCTTCCCCGGATCGGCCGGTTTCTCCTGCGGTTCACTGCCGAACCCGCCGAACCCGTAGTCGTCTTCCGACTTTCTGAGATCGCGAAAGCGACTCAGGCCGAAGACGACGATCAGCAGGGGTCGATGGAGGGCATCGCGATCCTCGAGGCGGCGAGCGAGTTCGTGGCTCAGTTCTTCCATCTCCCTCCGGGTATCGCGGGGGGTGAATCTTGCGATGCCGGGGAAGAGTTTCGCCAGCTGCTGCCAGTGCTGCGATTCGGCGGCATCGTCGGAACTGCCATCGAACACGATCACGGGGGTCAGGTCCCGGGAGAAGGACTTCCCGCGCAGCGTCGCGACCCAGGTCACTGCCGCGGTTGCCGCGATTCCACACGCCGCTTCGGCATCCTGCCCGACCAACAACAGGTGGTGTCCGGCGTGGGGCTCGAAACGGAAGGAGGTAGCTTCCCGGATCTCGACTGCTTCACCGAGCCATACTTGCGGGGCGAGGTGCTTCCCGGCCGCGTTTGCTTCGGCAGGAGCTGTGAGGAGTTCGACGAGCTGGCGATTGCGGGCCGGGTCCGAGGGAATGTTCCCTTCGAAGACGACGGGAGCGGCGGGCGGGAGATTTCGTTCAGCTGCCAGTTCTGACAGCTGCCGGAGAAACTTCGAGCGATCGGCATCCGACAACCACGCGACCTGGAAGGGATGATTTGCCTGCAACAGCCCGTTGGCGTCGTTGTAGATGGCTTCGCCGGGCCGGCTGAGAAGTCGCGCTGCGGTGTTCTCTTCACTGAGGATCAGGTGCGCATCGGCCTCGCTGCATTGCAGGGCGACTCGAATGGCGACCTGCCCGAGCGTACTGCGTGCCAGGGAATAGGCTCCTCCCAGGGTTTGGGAACCGAGGATGACATGGATCCCGAAGGCGCGCCCCTGCCGGACCAGCCGATCGAGCAGCAATGACGCTTTCTGGCTGAGCTTGTCGTCTTCGACGAAGAACTCCTGGAATTCGTCGATCACCAGGAGGATGCGGGGCATCGGCTCAGCCGGCTGTTCGGTCCGGAATCCGGCGATGTCCTGCACGCCAGCGCGCCGGAAGCGTTCGCCGCGTTCCTGCAGGACATCATCCAGTCGTTGCAGTGCACTGACTCCGAACTCGCGATCACTCTCGATTGCGATGACATCGGCGTGGGGTAGCTGGAGCTCTGCGTAGTCCTTGAACTCGACTCCCTTTTTGAAGTCGATCAGGTAGAAGCGGACTTCATCCGGAGCGTAGTGCAGCGCGACATTGGTGATCAGTGCATGCAGGAAGGTGGACTTTCCCGAGCCGGTCTTTCCGGCCACGAGCATGTGCTGGCTCGTGCCGCGCCCGAGTCGCATGTGCTGCAGCTTCGTCGCTCCTGCCCGCCCGAGGGGGACATCGATGTCGCGGCGGCTGTCCTGCGTCCACCAGTCTGGGGGATCGGGAGCGATGCGGGAGAAGGCAACCTCGACGCGGCGGGCATCCTTCGACGCGCGTGCCACCTCCTTGACCAGTCGGGTGTAGAGGGGCGGCGGGGGTGGCTCGTCGATCAATACGGCGGGGCCGTCGGATGAGTCTGCCGGCCGGAAGGCTCCACCAGCCCATGTCAGCAGCCGCATCTGCTCTTCGAGTTCTGACAGCTGGAAGTTGTGTGGCAGTTGTTTTTCGAGGTCGATGCTCATGAGCGTGTAGACCCCGCACCGGGGTCCGCTGGCCACGATGCTCGCGAGTCGCCGCGCGGCCACCTCGCTGAACTTCGCGGGGAAGTCGCTGATCACGAGAATGTGATACGGCTCGGCGACCTCGCCCGCCATCTCGTTGTATTCCTCGAGGGAGCCGAACTCATTGCGAAGGTATTTCTGCAGCACGTTCTCCATGTGCTCGGTGAGGTCGGCGAGCCGGGCTTCGATATGCGATGTTTCTGTCCAGATGCGAGAGGTGACGAGCTTCTCGTCGAAATCGGCCAGATGCATGAGTCCTGCAAAGCTCTCCCCCAGTCCGACCGGGTCGAGGATTGTCAATCGCAGTGTTCCCGGTGGCAGCAATGTCAACAGACGCAGCAGGACGACCTGCATCAGTTGCGTTGCCGCTTTGCGGGCCTCCACCCCCCGGGTTTTGAGGAGCAGTGACGTTTCGTCCGGGAAGGCCAGTTCGGCCGGTGCCTGCAACCGGGTGTGTGGGGGGTGCAACCGTGGATCGGCCGAGAGGGCGTCCGGCCATCGCGAGAGGTCGAAATCGAGAACGCCGAACCGGATCGATCGTGGAATCTGAGTGGCGGGCTCCCAGCCGCCGGAGTCGAGTTGTTCCCACGGTGGCGCCTGCTCACGTGAGAGTCTGCTCTGTTCTGCCAGGTTTGAGGCGAACTGCTCCCATGCGGCCCGCCAGTCTTTCTCCAGAGCGTCCCAGTGCCGCTGCGACTCGGCGACCCGCTGTTGCGTATGCGTCTCCAGCTCGTGTTCAAGTTGCCTTGATCCGGAGTCAACCCACTCCTGCAGTTGAATCGTGTACTGCTGCGCAGCTGTCTGGACGGACTGTCGTGCCGCCTCGCGCTCGGTCTGCAGCTGCTCGTGGAGCCTGGCGTACCGTGCGTTCTCGGTGGCGGTCTGTTCCCTGCGGGTTGCCTCGAGGGATTCGAGCTTCTCGGCGTGCGCCTTCGTGAACCGCTGGACGGTGGCCTCCCGCTGCTTCGCCAGTGCCTGATCACGTTGTTCGAAGTCGCGGGTGCGCTCGTGAAGCTCCTGTTTCGCCATCCCGAGCCACTTGCGGTGGACCCAGCCAGCTTCCGCGACGGCCTGCTGAATCTGGCTGAAGAGGTCTGACTGCTTCGACGAGACGACGGTGTAGATCAGCAGTTCGATGAACAGTGCAGCACCGGCGGCAAGTCCGGTTGCCACGGCTGCCCAGCCGGCTGACATGCGCTCGGGGCTGCCACCGAGCAGGTCCGGTGGAATCAGGAAGAAGAGCGGGAGAAAGAGAGCTGGTGTCAATCCGAGGAACAGCAACAGCGGACGCGGTCCATGGAACAACTTCGGGAGCAGGCGGCGTTCGCTCGCTCGCAGCAGCTCGCGTGCCCGCCCGAGGGCCTCAGCGAAGCGAGCCTGTGCTGCATCGCGATCGGCGGGGGCCTCTTGTGGCTCTGTTGGCGGTCCCCCCTGCCACCGGGCCCGTTCTGTCGCGGCTTTGAAGGCCGCGTCGAGGTCGGACCATTCGGCAATCTGCTCCTCGCGGGCCTTCAGCAGCAGTGATTTGAACTTTTCGAATTGCCGTCTGGGGCTGTTTTCTGCGGTATCGTCGAGGACCGAGCTGGCGACCCAGGTACTGTCCTGGTACTGCTGCTCGACTTCGGTGTGCTGCTGGCGGAACTCCCGCTCGATTTGCCGCAGGATGTCACGATGCTCCCGGTCGAGTTCGTCCTGCCGGGAGTTGAACGACGCTTCGATCTCCGCCAGTTGATCTGCGACGGTCTGCTCGTGTCGGGAGCTTAAGCGTTCGAACTCGGCCGTGAGGGAGCTGAGGTGTTGCTGAAGCTCGGACTGACGCGGGTCGAGTCCCTCGGGGAAGGGCACGCGGTGCTCCCGTTCGGCGGCGACCCGCCGGCGGATGGCCTCATCGAACTCGCGAAATTCCGGGCCGGCTTCCCGCATCGCGTGCGTGGTCGGCTGCGACTCCGGGAAGTCCTGGTCGAGATCGGTCCATGCGTCGATGTCTGCACCTCCCCACGTCCCATTTGGCGGCCTGTCCAGATATTGACGCAGCCCGCAGCCGGTTCGCAACGCGTTTCATGCCGAGATTCAGAGCAGATGCGTGCGAGTCGCCCGGTCCAGTCCGTTCGTGCTTCGAGGCTGCAACCGCTTCGCGACGTTCCCTTGTGCTGGCTGCGTCACTGACGAGAGGCGGCATTCCCGGCGTGGCCTGACGATGCCGACTCACCGCCACATCTCATTGTAACGCATTGTGGGAAACTCACTTGAGGAATGTCGCGACGTGTGGCCGGGAGGATTCACGGCAAATTTCAAACTTGCCTATGTTAACAGGGCCGATGCAGCCGATAACATCGGGAGAGTCAGGAGAACCGTTACAACCGCGACTCGCGCTTCATGCTCCGATTGGCCGCTGGACCTCGACTGCATTCGCCGCAGCAGACGGTGTCGCTGCGCTCGATCGTGGAGGCGGTGCTGCTGCTGGCCATTGCGGTGGCGATGTTTCGCGTGTTCTGTGCAGAGAGCTACATGATTTCGACGGGTTCGATGGCCCCGTCGCTGCTCGGGTACCATCGGCGGGTGACGTGTCCGAACTGTCAGTTGACGTTTGAGCGCGGTGCTGCCTTTGATCCGTCGGTGAGCGGGCAGGTGCAGGCATCGGGTGATGCCACTCTCACGGGCTGGGACGCCCCTTCGATGAACTGTGCCGACTGTCCGATCTGCGGGACCCCGGTCGAACTGACTGACATTCCGCGGACAGAAGGGGATCAGCTGCTGGTTCACAAGAATCACTACGCGTTACGGGATCCGCATCGCTGGGAGGTGGTCGTCTTTCGCAATCCCGCTCAGCCTTCGCAGGCGTACGTGAAACGGGTCGTCGGATTGCCGGGAGAGACGGTCGAGATTCGCGATGGTGATGTCTACGTTGATGGAGTGATGCAGCGCAAGCCGCTTGCCTCTCAACTTGCCACCCGGATTCTCGTGGACGATGTCAATCATCGTCCCTCT
>CAZUXX010000246.1:0-5984 GCA_964624215.1 uncultured Planctomycetaceae bacterium | reverse complement strand
CGCCGTCTCCCGGTTGATCGGCTGATCGCGATCGACACCGGCTGCTCGACCAAGATAGACGCGGGAACGGCGGAGCGGAATCGCGCCTCCGCCCGACAGCGGAAGAAGATAGGCACTCATTGCGTCTTGATCGTATTCCGCATTCAGGACGAACACCAGCAGTCGGCCGCCGATCGTCGACGTCTGGAGAAGAAAATCTGCCTGCTGTCAGTCCTGTGCGGCGCGCAGATCGTACGCCGCCATCTCGCGATGATTGCGGACATAGATGCGTCCGTCGACAAGTGCGGGAGGATTCCAGTTCTTGGCGTCGGTGAGCACCTGCAGGCTGGTTACCTCGATCAGCTCCTCGGGAGAAGGATCGACGAGGACGAGACGACCATCCTCAGTGAAGATCACGAACTGGTCGTTGGTGAGCAAAATCTGGCCGTGGCCGTAGCGTCCCCGCTTCCACCGACGTTTACCGTTTTCCGGGTCGAGGCAGACAAGGATCCCCTCATCGAGACCGTAGATCAACCCGTCGTGCAGGACGGGGTTGGTGAACTTGCAACGCAGGTTCTTGTTTTTCCAGACCCTTCTGGCGGACCAGGTCTCCTGAGCCTCGTCGAGACTCACCTGGACCATGGCGCAGCCGACGTCGTAGCTGCACGAGATGAAGATGCGGCCGTCGTCGAAGACGATCGGCTGGGCGACGTTGACGCCGGCACCGTTCTCGTGGGCATAGTCCCACAGCAGTTTTCCCGTGGCGGGTTCGTATCCCCGCAATCCGGTGCCATCGAACATGACCAGAGTTTCGTGGCCATGGATCTCAGCGAGAAACGGAGTCGCATAGCCCGGCCTGTTGCGCGAGGAGGAGGTGCCTTTGGTAGCCTGCAGTCCTGCGGTTTCCCAGACGACTTCTCCGGTCGTGCGGTTGTAGGCCGCGAGTCCGTCCCCCTGTGGGGCACCGGGATTCACGATCACCAGATCGTCTGTCACCAATGGGGAACTGGTGATCCCCCAGTCGGTATTGGGGACCTGGTGACGCTTCAGGAGGTTGACGTGCCAATGGAGTTCTCCATCGAGCAGTGACAGGCAATGCAGGTCTCCCTGGGCGCCGACTGCGAAGACCTGCTCGCCATCGATGGTCGGTGTGGACCGGGGGCCGGGACCGCCCATTGCCTCGTCGAAACGGGCCGAATACCGGTGAGCCCAGCGTTCTCCTCCGGTCGCCGTGTCGTAACAGACGACCGCTTCTTCCTGGCCGAGCTGTTCCAGAGTGACGAGAAAGTCACCCAGCACCGCCGGCTGCGAATAACCTTCGCCACAGCCGTGCCGCCAGAGTGGTTGGGCCGTCGGCCAGTCTTGTGACAGGGGCGGCCCCTGCACGATGCCCTTCGAGTCCCAGCCACGATACAGCGGCATGTCGGTTTCGACGGGGAGGGTACGGACGTTTGCAGCGAGGGGCGGCGCTTCGCCGGCACGGGGCGGGGGATCGTCCCAGTGGTGCCGGATGACGAACTTCATATCGCCGGTCAGTTCGATGCTCTCGACTGTCAGTCCGTAGGCGAGCACGGGCAGCAGGAGCAGGGCGACACCGATCCAGCGTGCTTTCCGGCTGAAGGGAGCGTAACGGCCCATCCAGATCAGGATGAGGACGAACAGCAAAGCCGAGAGCGAATAGGTGACCAGGTTCGGGACGGACGGTCCCATCGGGGACTCCCAGACGAACCACACCCAGTACAGGCCGAGTGCGGAGACGATCAGAATCGCAGCGAGTGCGATGTGTGGCCAGCGCGGGGAGGGAGACGGCGACTGTTCGCCGGAGGCCTCTGCTGCGTGTTCCGTCAGTTCCGACATGGGTGACTCCGTTCTCTGGATCGCAGCGTGCGGGCGATCGATCTGACACCTGTCGAGCGCGGAGTGGTCCGCAACGGATCAGGATAGCGGGTGGAAATGCGAGGTGCTTTCAGCTGGCCGCGAGCGCGTGGCTGAGGAAGGCATCGGCGTCGCTGAAGTCGTGATACAGATGGTCCGGCGTTGCCTGATCGAGCTGTTCGTAGGAATAGATTCCCGTTGCGACCCCCACGGCGCGGGCTCCGATGGCACGGGCACAGCGGATGTCGGCCGGTGTGTCTCCGATGACCCAGACGCGATCGGCGGGGATAACGCGTCCCACGTGCTCGTGCGCGGCTGCGAGGGCCAGGCGGGCCACGTCGTCCCGGTCGGGGTGGTCGTCGCCGTAGCCTCCAAACAGGAAGTGATGGTCCAGCTTGTAATGCTTGAGCTTGAGGACGGCTCCTTCCCGGAAGTTCCCGGTCAGTAGACCCATGGCGACGTCCTCTCGGCTCGACAGTGTTTCGAGCAGAGCGGTGATGCCGGGCAACACAGCCCCCTTGAGTTCCGCAAGCGCTTCGGGCAGGTGGGTCAGGTAGGCCCGGAGGAACGTCGACCAGATCTCGTCATCATGGTCGATGCCGTGGTTGACCAGCAGATCGGTGGTGATGGCGCGATCAGTCCGCCCGGCGGCGAGAACGTTGCCGTCGATCGATTCGAGGCCGAAGACTGTCTGCAGCGCCTGCTCCATGGCACGCTGCCCTGCCCCGCCGGTATTGAGGAGCGTGCCGTCGATATCGAAGAGAAAAATCTGGTTCATCGGGAAACTTTAGGCAGTCAGCAGAACGGCGACCACACCGCTCGAAAGTGACGGCGGTGACTGGTCCGGTTAGGATGAACGAACGTTGATTTGAGGAAGCGGTCACCGAGGGACCGCAGGGCAGCGCTGTGAGGATGCGATTTAGCCCGGGCGTCTCAACGAGGCAATGGAAGCGGCGCTTCTTCACGTTGGCCAAGGGCCCTGGGCCGCGTTGTTCCATCGCATCGCAGGGAAAGCCCGTTTTCAGCACTGCTCTGACCGTGCCTTTCGCAAACTCTCGATGGTGTTGAGCCGCTGGTTTCCATCCGCGGTGATTGCTGGAGAAGAATGATGCTCAGCAGACACGGCGTTTTGGTTGTGTTGCTCTGTTCATTCCTGGGCGGGGAGATCGCATCGGCTCAGCGGCTGGACGTTCCCCGGCGACACGATCGTCCGCCGGGGCCGCCCATCTCGGCGGAAGAGGCGGTGGCGAAGATGACCGTTCCGGAAGGATTCTCGGTCGAGATCGTCGCGGCCGAGCCGGATGTGATGAATCCGGTGGCGATGTTCATCGACGAGAAAGGACGGTTCTGGATCACCGAGAGTTTCGAGTATCCGCGGAGAGAGCCGGGGCCGGGGCGGGACCGGATCAAGGTCCTCGAAGACACCGACGGCGACGGCAGGGTCGACAAGGTGACGGTGTTCGCGGAGGGGCTGAACATCCCCTCGGGCATCGCGGTGGGTCACGGGGGCGTGTGGGTGGCGAACGCGCCGGACCTGCTGTTCCTGCAGGATACCGACGGCGACCTCAAGGCGGACCGACAGGAAGTGATCGTCACCGGCTTTGGCCGCACCGACACTCACGAGTTGCCGAACTCGTTCACGTGGGGGCCGGACGGCTGGTTGTACGGCCTGAATGGCGTCTTCAACTACTGCGACGTCAAGTACAGCGAGACGAATCCGAACTATACGCCGGACCATCCGGGGTGGAAGTTCACCTGCGCGATGTGGCGGGTCCATCCGCGCACGCGCGAGTTCCAGATCTTCGCCGAAGGAACGAGCAACCCCTGGGGGATTGCCATCAACGACGAGGGGGATTTCTTCATTTCGGCGTGTGTGATTGACCATCTGTGGCACATTGTTGAGACCGGCTACTACATCCGTCAGGGGGGACCGTATCCCGCGCACACCTGGCCAAGCCGCTCCATCGTTGACCACAAGCACCAGAAGGCGGCGTACTGCGGCCTGCACTGGTTCGACAGCGACTGTTACCCGGAGGAGTACCGCAAGGTGCTTTACATGGGGAACATCCACGGTGGCTGCATCAATGCCGACGTGATCGAGCGGGCAGGAGCGACGTACAAGGCGAAGCCGCATCCGGGATTCCCTCCCCAACCCGATGCGTGGAAGGACGACGAGTACGGGACGATTCGGAAGACGGGAGATGAGAAGGCCCCGAAGCTCGCCGACCTGCTAACGGCAAACGACCCGTGGTTCATGCCGGTCGTGCAGACCACCGGCCCCGACGGCTCCCTGTACGTGCTCGACTGGTACGACCGGTACCACTGCTACCAGGACGCCAACGCCGATCCTGAAGGGGTCGACCGCGGCAGAGGCCGCCTGTACCGCATCCGGTACAAGGAGACTCCGCACGCTCAGCCGTTCGATCTGGCGAAGACGTCGGATGAAGAACTGATCGAACTGTTGTCGGGCCCGAACGAATACGTGCGGGCGACGGCGCGGCGGCTGTTGGCGGAACGTGCGAATCCCCACACGCAGCAGGCGCTGATTCAACTGGCCCTCGACGAGGAGTCTGGCGTTGAACATCGCTTGCGGGCTCTGTGGGCCGCGGCGTCGATTGCAACCGTCGACCGGGAAGCGCTTGCCCGGCTCCTTGAAGGTGCCAATACCCGCGACGGGTCGTCCACTCCGCGTCCATTGCTGGCGTGGAGTCTCCGCCTGCTGGGCGAGCAGGGCGTGTTCGACAACCTGGTGATCGGGACCAGCCAGTATCCCAACGATGCCAGTGTCCTGTTGCAGACGATCATTGCGGCAGCCAAATCGCCGGCAGGCAATCGGGGCCTTCCCACGGAGATCGTCTGCTTTGCGGTGCGGCAGCATCCAGACGACCGGTTTTTGCATCAGATCGGCTGGCAGGCGATTCGCGGGCTGCTGAGAGAGCAGCCGAACGAAGTTGCTTCGATGCTGGTGCAGCACATCGTCATCGAGCGGGACCAGACTGCGGGGGCGACGGAGATTTACGGACGCGCGGTCGACTTTCTGTATGACCAGCCCGGGGCGACGGATGATCTGGCAATGCTGTTGCACCAGGCATGCAGGGCGACGGAACTTCCCGAACTGCAGCGGCGTGTGTTGTCGACTGTGGCAAGACGGCTGCGCGAAGATGGGACGGAGCATCCGCGTCAGGTGGCACTTCGTACGAGGTTACATGCCGATGTCCTCGAGCTGACGAAGTCCCCGGATTCCGGCATCGCCGACCCGGCGACGACTCTGGCCGCACTGTGGGGGGATACGGCCGCTCAGCAGTTTCTGCATGGCGTTTTTGCCGACGTCCGTACGCCGGCGAGCCGCCGGGTGGAGGCACTGAGAGCACTGATTGCCGCCGGGGCGACGCACCAGCTGGGGGAGACACTGCAGGGAGTGTTTCGTGGGAAAGAGAGCCAGCCGGAACTTCTCAGCGGCATTATCGACAGTCTGAGTGGTCTGCGCGATCCTTCGACCAGCAGCGAGGTGTCGGGACTCCTCGTGGAACACCTGCCGCATTGGGATGAGCGACTGAGGCCCAGGGTGATCGAAGTGCTCACGCAGCGGCCTGTGCCGTCTCGGCTGTTACTCGCTGCCATTCGGGCCGGGCGAGTCGAGAAGGACGTTCTGAATCTGAACCAGCTGCGACGGATTTCCAGCTTCAGGGATGAAACAGTCCAGGCGATGCTCAAGGAAATCTACGGGGAGATCCGCGAGGGACACGATCCAAACCGGGAGCAGGTGTTCCACAAGACACGCGATTTTCTCAACGGGACACCGGGAGATCCGTTTGCGGGTGAGAAGGTCTTTGTGAAAGTCTGCGGGCAATGCCATCGGCTGCATGGCGAGGGAGCCGATGTCGGTCCAGATATCACGAGGAACGGCCGCAGCAACTGGGAGCAATTGTTGTGGAACGTGCTGGACCCGTCGCAGGTGATCGGTCCGGGGTATCAGGCGCGAATTCTGGTGACGACGGACGGCCGCACACTGACCGGACTGCCAGTCGAAGAGACCGACGATCGCGTGGTGCTCAAGATGCAGGGGGGCAAGCTGGAGACGATCCCGCGGGATGAGATCGAGATCTACAAGACGAGCGAGGTCTCGATGA
>CAZUXX010000245.1:0-5986 GCA_964624215.1 uncultured Planctomycetaceae bacterium | reverse complement strand
CGAACGATTCGATCCCTCCGCCGTTGACCTTTCTGCGGACTGTGTGCCTGTGCCCGTGTTACGAGTAATCGCGCCCGGTGTCCTGCTGGCAGTTGCTGTGCTGCTGGGGGGTTGTCGTGAAGAGGACTTTGTGCGGGACTACGTGGTGGCCCGCCAGCCGCAGCCGGGAACGGTGTGGTTCTTCAAGCTGATCGGTCCGGCGGAGGCGGTGACGTCGCAGGCAGAGCAATTCGAGACATTCCTGAAATCGGTGCGGTTCGATGACGCAACGGGGGTTCCGTCGTGGGATTTGCCGGAGGGCTGGACGGAAGAAGGGGCCGCCAACCCGGTCCGGTTCCGGACGGTGAAGATTCCTTCGACGCCTCCCCTGGAGATTGCAGTTTCGCATGTTTCGGGGCGAGTTCCGCTGACATCGAATGAAGTTGAGCGTCATCTTCCGCTGTTGAAGCAGCAGGTGGGAATCGATCCGGACGAAGAAGATGAGGGGGCCTCGGCAGACGACGAGGCGGTCGCGGCCTTCCAGGCAGGGACCTACGAAGCACGCCTGGTCGATCTGGAGGGGACCACAACCCGCTTTGGCAAGACCCGGCTGATCAGCGGGATGATCGGCGTGCCGGTCGAGATGCGGATGGCACCGCCGGAGCGTCAGGGGCCGGTGTTCCCGTTTGCGTATGATCAGCCCGAAGGGTGGACGGACGCCGCGCAGACGCAGTTCAGTGTGGTTTCGCTGTGCGCCCCCGTCGGAGACGAGGCGGCGAGCGTGACTGTCACCCCGTCGATGGGGGGGCTGACGGCCAATATCAACCGGTGGAGGCGGCAGGCGGGACTGGAGGAGTTCGCGACGCCGTCTGATCTGGCTGCCTCGGTGGAGAGGATCCCGACTGCAGGACTCGAGGTTCGCTATCACGAATCGATCGGGGAATCGCGGGGGATCCTGGGAGGCATCATCGGGCAGGGGGACGAGATGTGGTTCGTGAAACTGGACGGGAGTCCGGACGCGGCACGGGCCCTGAGAGAACAGTTCCGTGAGTTCCTGGCGTCATTCCGTCCGATCTCGAACGAATGAGACCGGTCGGTCGACGCAAGCGAACTGATTGAGAAGCACGTTGACGGGAAACGCTGATATGTCAGACCCGAGCACTCAGCAGCAGTATGACGACGGCGAGTCGATGCCGTCTTTCCGGGAGACGTTCCACTCGCTGCTGCGTCCGGTGGCTTCGCTGAAGCTGACCGTTGTGCTGATGGCGTTGGCGATTTTTATCGTGCTGGCCGGAACGTTCGCGCAGGTCGAGCACGATATCTGGACGGTGATCGATGCGTACTTCCGGATCAATCTGGATCAGGCGTTTTCGTCGGAGTTCCCGTGGATTCACCTGTCGGAGTTCTTCATCCGGATTGAGCCCCGGATGTTCTTCCCGGCGTCGATGTTCCCGGCCGAACCGAGCTTTCCGGACGGGCTGGGCTGGCTGAAGGGGATCTGGCCGCAGGGAGCGCCTGACTGGATGGAAGCGAAGCCGGGCAAGAGTGCGCTCGGATTCTGGTTCCCCCGCGGGTGGACGATTGGCGTGTTGATGATGCTCAACCTGGCGGCTGCCCATACGGTGCGGTTCAAGATCCAGGCGCAGAGCGCTCGGCTGTGGGGCGGGCTGGGGGTCATCCTGCTGGGACTGATCACGACGTGGGTCGTGATTGCCAGCGGGTCAGACGCCGACGGCATCCAGAACGACGCGCTGCTGAGCTACGACACACTCTGGGTGCTGCTGAGATTCCTGCTGTTTGCCCTGGCGGCTCCTGCGGTGTACGGCGCGTTGTCGACTCCGACAGAGAAGTCGGGGCTGCGCGTGCTGCTGGGGGCGATCGCAGTGCTCCTGTGTGCGGCCGGGACGGGAAGCTTTTTCGTCAACCAGTTCAGCGATCCGTCGATGCGGATCGTGTACCAGTTGTTCAAGGGACTTTTGGCCGCGCTGGTACTCCTGGTCGGCTGTGTGATGGTGTTCCGCAAGCGAGCGGGGATCGTGCTGCTGCACGCCGGAATCGGACTGCTGATGCTCTACGAGGTGATCGTGGGGACGATGCACGTCGAAAGCCGGATGACGCTCTTCGAAGGGGAGAGTGTGAATTACAGCTTCGACATCCGGACGACCGAGCTGGCGTTTGTCAACGAGAATCATCCGGAGGGGGAACAGCACATCGTCATTTCGGCGGCTGGTCTGCATCACGCCCTGGCGACGGGAGAGCCGATTGATGATCCGCGTTTGCCGGTGAAGGTGGAGCCGGTTGAGTGGCTCAGGAATTCGCGGTTCGGACCTCTCGACGAGGGAGAGGAGAACCCGGCAACGGCGGGAGTGGCGGCGCGGGCAGAGCAGAAGCTGGTCAGCCTGACCGCTGCCACGGGGACCGACGGGGACGCCGTCGATTTGCCGGGGCTGTATGCCCGATTCATTGACCGGGCGACGGGCAAGGATCTGGGTGTGTACGCCTTCAATGCCGGCATCGATCTGTTGCAGAAGGTGCATCTTCCGGACTCCGACGTGGAGTGGAAAGCGGATCTGCGATTCCAGCGGCTGTACAAGCCGTACACGGTCTATCTGCACAGCATCCGGCAGAACAATTACTCGGGGACGACCCGGGCCCAGGACTACCGGGCCACGATCACGCTGACGGATGAGAACGGCAACGTCGTTCTGGACCATTACGACATCTGGATGAACAACCCGCTGCGGTACGCGAACGAGACGTACTACCAGAGCTCGATCCGAACGGCGCGGTCGGGAAGCGGGATCGAGCGGGGGACGGAGTTCCAGGTCGTGCTCAACAAGGGCTGGATGGCCCCCTACGTGGCCTGCATGGTGGTGGCGGTGGGGATGCTGTACCAGTTTGGTGAAGTGCTGCTGCGGTTTCTGAACCGTTACCTCCGCGAAGCAGGCGCCAGCACTCCGGTGGTCGGGCGCCGCCGCTGGACGATCTCGGACTGGGTGTTCCCCGCCGCAACGGTGGGGTTGGGCCTGATGTTCGTCGGCGCGTTCGCGATGCTGCGGCCGAAGGTGGTGGACGAATTCCGGGTCGGTGAGTTCGGGCAGTTGCCGGCGGTGGCCGGCGGGCGCGGGGTGCCGCTCGATACGCTCGCCCGCAACCGGCTGATGATGATCTCGGATCGTCAGACGTTTAAACCGGTTGACCCCGATCCGCATGATCGGGAGGTGCCTCCGACACTGCCGGCGATCGTGTGGCTTTTGGATATGGCGGCACGACCGGACGTTGCCGACACGCATCCGGTGTTCCGGATCGAGAACGATGATCTGACAAAGTCGCTGGGGATGGAGATCACCGAGCGGCGGGCGTATGCGTTCAATGATTTCCGGAAGTCGACCGATCGCCTGATCGAACTGGCCAAGGCCGCTGACCAGACACCCAAAGAGCAGCGAACCGTCCTGCAGCGCAAGCAGCTGGAACTGTTCCGCCGGTTGCAGATGTATCACCAGGTGAAGGACTGGTTCTACGACCCGTGGGAAGACAGCATTCTGGCGGCAGTGCCCCAGTTGAAGGAAGAAGATGCTTCCGGATCGATGCGGTTGCGGGCAGCCGAGATGCTGGCCGGCGAACTGCGGACGATTCGCGAGGAGGCTCATCGGTCGCAGTTTCCGCTGCTGATGCCAACGGGTGTCGATGCGGATGAGCGGACGGTCGCACGGATCCAGGATCTGAACTGGGAGCCGTATCCGGTTGCTGCGGGGCATCTGGGCCTGGAGGAGTTGCTCAAGCAGCAGCATTCGCCAGCCACGGTTCAGTTCCAGGCGATCCTCAAGGCCTGGGAGAGCCAGGACTCAACGGCGTTCAACCGGGCGCTGGAGGACTATCGCACCTTCCTCGACAAGGCGAGCAATCGCGATTTGCAGGCGGGTCTGGTCAATGTGCACTTTGACCGTGTCGATTTCGAGGAATACTTCAACCGCTTTGCACCGTTTAACGCACTCTCGTGGGCCTACCTCGGGGTGTTTGTCGCCGTTGCCATCGGCTGGCTGCTGGCCGGGTTCGGAAAGGCCCATGCTGCACAGATCGCCAACCGCAGCGGGCTGTGGCTGAGCCTTTTGCTGATGCTAGTACATGCCTGGGCAATTGCCGGCCGCATCTACATTTCCGGTCGACCGCCGGTGACGAATCTGTATTCGTCGGCGGTGTTTATCGGTCTGGCGGCCGTGCTGGGTGGGATCCTGTTTGAAGCGATCTTCCGGCTGGGATTCGGCAACGTCGTCTCGGCGTTTTCGGGCTTCATGTCGCTGCGAATCGCCTACGGGCTGATGTCGGATGGCGATACGCTGGGCGTCCTTGAGCCGGTCCTGGATACGACGTTCTGGCTGGCGACGCACGTGGTGTGCATCACCCTGGGCTATGCGGCGGCGTATGTCGCGGGCCTGTTGGGGGTCCTGTACATCCTGCGCGGATCGCGGCTGGGCCTGTTCACGGTGGCCGGATTGCTCGTCCCGGTCGCGGCACTGCTGTTCGCCCGCGGGGACGGGATGTCAATCGCACTGGGATCGCTCACCACACTCGGACTGCTGTCGTTCGTGGCAGCCGGGATCGCCCTGCTGAAGCGCGACGACGTGGCCGTCCCGGAGACACTTCGCCGGCAGATTACCCGGATGACGTACGGGACGCTGTGCGCAGCGACGTGGTTGAGCTTTGTCGGAACGGTGCTGGGAGGTCTGTGGGCAGACGATTCGTGGGGGCGGTTCTGGGGCTGGGATCCGAAGGAGAACGGCGCTCTGATTATCGTCCTGTGGACCGCACTGATCCTGCATGCCCGCTGGGATCGCCTGATTGGCGAACGGGGCGTGGCCGTCCTGTCCGTTCTGGGGAATGTGGTTGTCAGCTGGTCCTGGTTCGGCGTGAACGAGCTGGGAATCGGACTGCACTCCTACGGCTTTACGGAAGGTCGCCTGTTCTGGCTGGTGACGTTCTGCACCTCGCAGGTGGTCATTGCCGCCCTCGGGTGCCTGCCGTGGTCGACGTGGTGGCCACGCGCCACACGGCCGGCCGATCCGGAAGAAACCGTCGCCGTGGCGTGAGTGAACCGGCGGTCTTACCGCGGACGCGTCCGGTCGCCGGACACAGGCAGTGAAATGTCGATCAGGATTCGCCCCGCGCCTGTTTGTGGCGGCGTATGATGTCGGCGGCTTCTTCGGCGACGGAGGAGAAAACCCGGCGCGGACCGGACGGCGGGATCGGCGGCTGCAGTCGCAGTGACGTGGCCGTCGGGAGGACAGCGGTATCTCCGGAGCTGACTTCCTCCTCGGAGCCGGTGCTGAGCCAGGCCGCGATATCGTCGTCAGACAGGGGTTCTTCCTCGCGGGACTGGGCGCGGGCCGGCCTGCGGGCAGCAGCAAGACCGGGGGCGCGTTCCACAAGCCGCAGGGCCATCGGCCCGATCATGACAAGGTCGCCGGGATTGAGTTCGACGGCCGCGGTGATCGGCACACCGTTGACGAAGGTACCGTTACTGCTCCCCAGGTCCTGCACGGTCAGACCGGAGCGGGTGGAGTGAAACACGCAGTGCCGTCGGCTGACCTCGTTGGATGCGATGCGGATCGAGGTAGATTCGTCGCGTCCGACGACGATCTCTCCGGTCGGGATTCTCAGCCTCTTTCCCAGATGTTTTCCGGTCTCGATGAGCAGCGTGTG
The DNA here is from genome assembly GCA_964624215.1 of uncultured Planctomycetaceae bacterium. Lineage (GTDB taxonomy): Bacteria > Planctomycetota > Planctomycetia > Planctomycetales > Planctomycetaceae > CAZUXX01. The sequence goes on along the minus strand of CAZUXX010000245.1, from coordinate 307 downwards.
CATGAGCGCGTGGGTGGTTGGAACGTCACTCGGTGCGGGGGACGGTGACCGTCGTCCCGCAGTGCGGGCAGTTCATTCGCTGCCCGCGGTGATGTCCGCTCACCTTCAACTTGTGGTGACAACTGGGACAGTCGAAACGAACCCGCTCGGCCCGAAGCTGCTCCTCGCCGAGATGCTTACGTTTCCAGACATTCTCGGCAGCCCGTCGAATCACGCGGAGCTGTTCGTCGGGTGGGTAGGGCTTGGTGATATCGGCGTCGGCGCCGACGCGGCGAGCGAGATCGCGTGCGTCGTCGAGTTCGATCGC
>CAZUXX010000244.1:0-6004 GCA_964624215.1 uncultured Planctomycetaceae bacterium | reverse complement strand
GCCATGACGACTGGCGCGGGCGCGATGGCCGCGGCTGGGCCGGTCGGGACTGGCGCGACCGCGATGGACGCGGGGGTGATCGCGACTGGCGTGACCGTGATGGACGCTGGAGCGATCGCGGTGATCGCGGACGGTTCGCCGACGGTCGTGGTGACCGCGACGGAGGCAGGTTCGACGGTCGTCCCGACGGACGCACCGACGGACGTGTCGGCTCAGGCCGTTACTCCGAGCGGGCGAGTGGAGAGCGCATCGGCGGGCGTACCGGCGCAGATCCCCGTGGCAGCGTCCGGGCAACTCCCCGCAGCAATCTCTCTCCGCGCTCAGGCAGTGTGACGCCGCGCAGCGGCAGCACCGCCCCCCGAACCGGTAGCACCATACCGCGCAGTGGCACGGTGACACCGCGCAGCGGAAGTACTCTCCCACGCACCGGCGTCTCACCGCGTAGCGGAAGTGTGACCCCTCGCAGTGGCAGCACCGCACCCCGCAGTGGCGTCTCCCCACGCAGCGGGAGTCTTGCTCCCCGTAGTGGCAGCGTCGCTCCGAGAAGCGGAAGCGTCGCTCCGAGAAGCAGTGTCACACCGCGGTCCGTGCCGTCGACACGCGGGGGTTCCTCCGGATCATTCCGTGGCGGATCGTCGGGATCACGCGGATCCTTCAGCTCACCCGGTCGCAGCGGCGGATCTGGAATGAGCTCGGGACGCTCCTCCGGGGGCGGCAGTGGCTTCTCCGGCGGAGGTGGCCGCTCCGGTGGCGGAGGTGGTGGTTCTCGCGGAGGCCGCCGCTGATCCGGCCCTGGTTTCAGGTTCCTTCAAGCGGAACGGTCGAGCTGCTCCCGGGTGGCCGACCGTCCCGCTTTCTTCATGCGCCACGTCGTTCGGGACTCTGCGAACCCCCGGTCAGAGTTCCCAGTCGTCGCGGGCTTCCTCCAGCTGGGCCCGGAACTCATCTCGCTCGCGGCGGGTGACTTCGAGGTCGAACAGCAGGTACTTGATGTCGAGCCTCAACTGCGAGAGCGAGTCCTGCACCAGAGTCAGGATCCGCCGCCGTCGCCGCACGCATTCCACAACCTGGGCGTACAGCGGTTCGAGTGACTGAAACTGTTCTTCCGGCAAGGCGTTGATTCGCTTGCCCAGCTCAATCAGCTCGTCCGGCAGGTCGTCGGTGTGGGTGTTTGGCAGCGTGTTGTGACTCACAGTGTTCCTCCATCAGGTTTCCCCTGCACAGGACAGATTCTGTGCCTCACGTTGCAAAATCTCAACGCGACGCGCAACTCGTTGGTACAACAGTGTTTGCAGATAGAGGCGAGAAGCGGCACCTCTCGCCACGTTGTGAAGGATCTACAACACTTCGTCTAGGATGCTTTCCGAAAACATCTTACAGTTCGCAAGTTACGATCAATCTTCGACGCTTGTCAGCGATGTTGCCGGGTTGAAACTGTTCACGTAACCCCCTGCCGGGAGGGAGTCCGGCGACAGCGACTTTCAGCATCCGACTCTGACGGCACCGCCGGTTGTGACGGGACCCGTCGGACGAAACACGACGTCTGCGACTGTGGAACGGATTCCGCGTCATCGCTGTCGAGTCACGCGTCCGTTGTCACGGACGCCAGGCTGCTGCTGCCCGAGCGGATCCGGGACCGACACCGATCGACGCGCAGCGGCTTTCCCCTTCGCGGGTCTGCTGCCCCGCTGGATCTGTCTGCTCGCCATCGTCCTGTGTGGACCGAAGCCCGCGACCCTCTTCTGCAACGAGCGTACCTCCGGCGAAGCGCAGGTGATCCAGTGGCAGAACGGCTTCGAAGAGGGAGCTCCCTCGTGGAAAGTCTCGGTCGATGATTCGTCGGCCAGCACCGCCTTCCTGCGCACGCATCAGCGAACGACCCAGATGGCGTTCCGCGGCGAGTCGTCGGAGGAAGTGCGCGTCGACTCGACCCGTCGCGGCGGCCGTCTCTTCATGGAACACGAGTGTGCCCCCGCACTTGTCTTCGACGAATTGACCGCCTCTGTCAGCGTTCGTTGCAACCGCCCCGGTGCCCGCATCGGCGTCCGCATCGTGCTCCCTCGGCAGCCCGATCCCCGCCAACCCGACAGGCGGCCCGTCACGGCCGACTTCTGGGGAGAAACGTGCCAGGTCGCCCAGCGGTGGCAGACCATCTCCTGCCGCACCTCAGATGACGAAATCCGCCAGTTGATCGGTCGGCTGCGGGCGCAGCTGGTCCCCCTGCTCGAAACGACCGACATCGACATCCGGGGCATGTACGTCGACCGCATCATTCTCGTGCAGGACTTCGACGTCGGCGCCTCCGAATACTACCTCGACGAGTTGACGCTCCGCCCGGTCATCGATCCGCGTTCCAATGGCGGCGAACTGGCCGGGTCACTCCGCAATCGCCAGACCTCACCGGTGATGACGATGGGAGACGACCGCGTGCTGTTCAAGGGGCAACCGTTCTTCCCGCTCATTCTCCCGTACCACGGCGAGCAGATGGACTCCCTCGCCCGAACTGGCGTGAACATCGTCTGGGTCCCGCAGCACGACGCCAACGACGTCTTCACGGCGGCCAAGGCGGCCGGCCTGGGAGCCATGACCACCCCTCCCGCAGCCGACGTTCGCCCGGCTGATCCCGCCGCAATCGCCGGCGGAGTGCTGACCACCAGCTACGAAGTCGGTGTGCCGCCATTGAGCCACGTGCACGATGCCGTGCTGTTCTGGAATGTCGGCAATCGCCTGCGGGGATCGAGTCTGGCATCGCTCCGGGCCGCTGTGGATGCTGTCCGCGATGCCGACCCGATGCGGCGGCCAATCCTCGCCGATGTCGTGGAGAACGAACGGGAGTTTCACCGCAGTGTCGACCTGCTCGGGTTCACAAAGCACACGCTGCACACGGCGACACCGCCGCTTGCCTATGCCGCCTTCCTGCAGCAAAAGAAACTGCAGGCTTTGCGGGGCAAGCCGACCTTCACCTGCATCCAGGTCGAACCCTCGCTGGCGACGCTTCAGGGGCGATCTCCGCACGATGCGTTTCCCGTCGTCACGGCCGAGCAGATCTGGATGCAGATCTCCGCTGCACTCGGAGCCGGCGCCAAAGGATTGTGCTACTGGACGCACGCCAGCCTCGAGTCCGACGAGCCGGGCGCCGCCGAACGCCTGCATGCCATCACGCTGGCTCACCTCGAGATCCATATCCTCCGCGACTGGCTGGCCACGGGCATTGTCGTCGATCAGGCCCGTGTCCGGATCGGAGACGCCGATCGCCCCGGCGCCGGGGGAACCGCCTCCCTGTTCGCCAATTCGTGGAACCGCATTCAGGGAGCCGACCCCGGCAAGGCCTACCGGCTGGCCAGCGAAATTCGTGCTCCGATTCTCCGCTGTGACTACGGCTGGCTGATCCTGCCTCAGTGGCTGCCCGAGAACGGCCAGTTCGAGCCACCCGGCATGACCGCACAGGATCTGCAGATGCTCGTCCCTCCGGCCGACAGCTTTCAGGCGTGGGCAGTGACGTCGACCGGTATCCACCCCTATCACCTGCGGGCCACACCGACGAGCGGAGGGCTCGAAATCGAACTGAAGCATTTCGACCAGCGGGCGATGATCGTTCTCACCGACGATGCCGACGCAGTCGATCGCCTCAAACGCGATGCCGCCCTGGTCCGCGAGCGGGCCGCAGAGTCCTGGCTGGCACTGGCCGAAGCCCGAATGGAGCACGTGCTCGACGTCCATACGCAATTGCAGGGACTTGCCCCCAGGCAGCCACGCAATGCCGACTTCGTCCTCGGAGAAGCCCGGCGCGAACTCTCCCTCGCCCGGCAGGCTCATCAACAGCAGCACTGCGACGGTGTGCGACTTGCCGCCCAGCGCGTGCTCCGGCTGACCCGGCAGGTCCAGCGTGCCCACTGGGAAGTGGCGGCCGCGGAGCTCAGTAGTGGGGTCGCTACCCCCTACACCATCAGCTTCAGCACGCTCCCCGACTTCTGGAAGCTCACCCGACGCCTGGCGACCGCGGTCCCCGATGAAGACTCCCTGCTGCCCGGCGGCGAGTTCGAAGACTGGGATACCCTGTTCGCCTCGGGGTGGCAGCACAAGCTCGCTCCGCCTGCCGACGACATGGCGGTCGTCGTTGAACTCGTCCCCGATGGAGTCCAGGGACGCGCCCTTCGACTGGCAGCACTGCCGACCGATCGCAAACGCATCCCCGCGGTGATCCAGGAGACCCCCGTCCGATTCACCACCCCGCCGGTCTCGGTCTTCAGCGGGCAGATTGTCGAAATCCGGGGAAAGCTGCGATTCGACGTCCCCCCCTCGCGGCACGTCGACGGCCTGATGATCTACGACAGCCTCGTCGGGACGGTCGGTGCGCTCCGCTGGCGCGACGATGCCCCCACCGGTGAATGGATTCCGTTTGGAATCGTGCGACCCGTCCAGCGCTCGGGAGAGATGCAACTCACCATCGAGCTGCGCGGACTCGGCGATGTCCGGCTCGATCAGTTCGAGATCAGCACCCTCCGCGACACATCCGCAGACTTCCCCGCCCGGGGGGATTTGCCACCCGCCGCCACTTCTACCCGCTGACGCTCACTTGTGCGCGTCACGACGGCGGGAAAGCACCCGCGCCGTCGTGATCGGCAACCTCCGTCCGAATGCAGCTACCTCAGGATCACCGGATCCGCAGCCAGAGGGGCCGCATGGATCGTGTCGAAGCGACGGATATCGATCCGGCTGGGCCCCTTCGGGATCTCGAAGCACCCGTACTGCTCGATGTAGAACTCGAGCCGGGCGAGCTTCTGTTCCGTCGAGGCCTCGAGTGCTTCGCTCCCCGGTGGAGCTCCCCACACGATCCGCGAGCCCCCCGTCGAAACCAGTTCGTAGTTCAGCTCGGACACACTCGGATTCAACGACTCGCGCCTGGGCAAGACGATCTCCTTCAATCCCAGCCGCTCCAGTCGCGTCACTCCCTCCCGGCGCTCGACCAGCAGTTCGGCAATGCGGCAGGCTCCCAGCACAACCGGATCTTCCCAGCGTTCGCCGGCCGGCCCCGTCGGCAACGAAGAGACACCCGTCGCCACTGGAAGTCTGCCAACATCGTCGTCGGAAAAATCCTTCGGAGGCAGCAGGATTCCTTCCGCATCGAGCGGGTAGTACCCCTCACTCATCTGCAGCAGTGTGACCGGCACGCGAAGCGTCACATCGACGAAGACGGTCCGGTCCCGCTGGACACGAACCGCGCGAACCTCCTGGACCCACGGCTCGTGGCGGCAGGCATGCTCGATCCGCGCTGCAATATCCTCCTGCAGAAGCGACGCCTCCGGTCCCAGACCGGCGCGTGCCAGCAGAGACATCCGGAACTCGTCCGGAAGCCACTCGTGCGTCGACGAGAGCACGACGCAATCGGGAGTCAGTGCGTACTCAGCCCTCCCTTCCAGCTCCGGAATCCAGCGATGCACAAACGGAGCCAGCACGATCGCCGCACACAGGCACGCCAGCGGGATCAACACCTGCGGCCGGTACAGCACGCGTGCCAGCGCCAGACAGTCCGCCAGCGGCGAACGGCTCTTCTTCTTCGTCGATTTCTTCCTGGGCGGCGGCACGGCGCGATGCGGTCTCTCTCCCTGCACGGAACCGCCCGCGGGCTCCTCACCGCGCAGCGCAAGACGGACTCTTCTTCTATTCGGCCGCCCGCGGCCTGTGACTGCGACCTGCGGCGAACTGTCCGTCTGGAGCGAATACTGTCACTTTGACGGCCCTGACGGTTCTGACCCGCTCACGCATCCGCCTCGTTCAGCTCAGGCGTCCGCCGCACCGCGCCCTGCTGGGTGGCGTACTCCATGATCTGCTCTTCTGAAAACTCCGCACGGGCAATCTCGCCCGTCAGCCGACCTTCGCACAGCACCAGAATGCGATCGCACAAGGTGATCAGTTCCGGGAGTTCGCTCGACGTGACGATGATGCCCAGCCCGTCGCGGCACAGCCGGTCAATCACGCGGTACAGCTCGGCTTTGGCACCCAC
>CAZUXX010000243.1:0-6045 GCA_964624215.1 uncultured Planctomycetaceae bacterium | reverse complement strand
GCTCTGCAGAAAGATGAATCCGGGACGAAGCAGTACACGACGACGCCCCGGTTTCTGGAACTGTTCGGGCTGAGCAGTCTCCGCGACTTGCCACGGGTTGAGAGTGTCGGCCTCCGGTAGGAAAGCAGACACGGGTGGACACCTGATGCCCACCCGTGAGGATCTGTTCGTCTGCCTGCGGGGAAATCGCGAACTCAGCCGCGCTGCAGTTCGTGCTTGTACCACCCGTTCCACATGTAGCCCTTGGCGTTCCAGACCCCTTCCCGGGGCTGAGTCTCTCCCGCCGCATCTTCCGCCCGCACGAGAATTTCTTTGGCGTCGGAGTTGATCCGCAGGCGAATCTCCCACAGTTGCCAGCAATATGGGCTGACCGGTGAGATCAGGTTCGCCGGCTGCCACGTCTCTCCCCCATCGGCCGAAAGCTGGACTTTGGTGACCGGCCGGTCGGGACGCCCGGTGGGCAATGCGTATCCCCGCAGCGTCACTGATTTGCTGTGAACCGGACTCTGGCGGGTGATCACGGACTGCAGAGGCAGATGCACGATCGGGTCGGCTTTGGCGAACGCCTCGGGAGTCGCCTCGTCGACGATCTTGTAGGCATCCTTGATGTAGTGGTTGTCGGAGGGACGATCGCTGACGACGATTTTACCGAGCCACTTCACGCTCCGCGCCCCGATGTATCCGGGGACCACCGTTCGCAGGGGCGCGCCGTGATCTCCGGAAAGTGGTTCGCCGTTCATCCGGTCCGCGAGCAGCACGACCCCGCGGCCGTTATCGTCGTTGATGACCCGGTCGAGTGGAATCGAGCCTCCGAAGTGGATCGTCTCCCCTCCCTTGTCGTGAGGATCGAGGCCTTCGAACCAGACGTGCTTCGCTCCCGACCTGATTCCGGCCGTGTTGAGCACGTCAATCAGCCGGCATCCACTCCACTCGGCGTTCCCCAGCGGGCCCGCTTCCCAGGGGACTCCGTCGATCGGCTTGATCTCCATCTGTTCGTTGCGGCGGTTGCCGGCACAGCACATCGTGGCAACGACGCTGTGTCGTTCAAATCGTCCGAACAATTCGTCGATCCCGATCGACAGTTCCTTCTCGACCAGTCCTTCGACCTTCAGTCGATACTGCCTGGGATCGATGTCGGGCACCGGGGCGTGACTGCGAACATAAAACTTGTCGAAGGGAGTGATCCAGGAGCCGGTGAGCGCCTCGAGCTCCGGCTCTGCATTCAGCGGGACGTCAGTATGAACCAGCAGGTGTTTGCCCGATGGAAGCCGGGTCATCTCCGCCGCCTGCAACCGGGGTGAGAACAGCCCGGTCGGGAAGAGACCCACCGCACAGGCACCGCCGCCGGCAAGCGTCGTTCGCAGCCAGTCACGACGGGAGAATTCAGACACTGCTGGGAGGCGGCTCATGATGACTCCTGTTGGTAAGGCGTTCATCCGGCCCGCGGGAACGAGTCGGATCTCGTCACGTCAGGCAGCCGAGGCTGCAGCCTGCCGGGTTCTACGAATCCGCCCGCATGGCAAGACTGCGCTCAAAGCAGTCGAGCGCCAGCCTGAGATTTGCCTGTGTCCACAACAGCGGGCAGATGTCATTGGGAACCCATCGGCCGTTTTCGAGATAGTAACTCTCCGGACAGAGAAATGGACCAAATCGACACTGCTCGTCCGTTACTTGAGAAAGTGCCCGATCAAGGGCGGCGCGCTGACGGTCGAAATCGGCCCGATCGCCCCCCTCTTGATACCGCTCGCCATAGATGATCGACACGATCGGGTCGAACAGACACCACTGGGCTTCCTCGCCGTCCTTCAGCAAGGCATCGCGAGTGCTGGTGTCTTCCGAGAAATCGGAGGTCCGGATATTGGCCGCCAGCAGCTTCTTGTAATCGGCGCACCAGTACGAGTCACCGAGATATCGGCGGATCCCGTGCTCGGCCTGCAGATGCGTGCGGACATTCTCAAGGATGGCATCGGCGGTCGCGTCATCGACGACTCGTAGCGGATAAATCAGAAACAACAGGGCCGCATCCGCTTCACGCTCCAGCGGCGGAGGCTGCCGACACTCCCATGGCAGAATCTCTTGCAAAGCTTCGCGCCCGCGCTCCAGCAGCGATTGCACCTGCTGGCGGTCAATCGGATGTACCAGCTCGGCGAAGGCCTGCTCCTCACCGGTCAGACCCAGGACCTGGTCGAGCTCCTGCAGGCCTGCCACAACGGTCCCGATACTCGAAGCTTCGATCTTGCGGGTCTCTTCCCAGTGCCCGCTGTCTTCGTCCTGCCAGTATTCGATCAATTCCAGAAAATGGACCAGCGAGGCAATCACCTCCCGGTGAGGCGGACAGAAATGCAAATGCTCCTGTCGCACCAGTTTGCAATACAGCCACAGGAAGTAGCCCAGAGCGTCGTTCTGGGCGTGGGCCCATTGCTCGGGCAGTTCGTCGAGAGTGGCTCCGTTGAACCGCACGTGCGGGCGATTGGCGGCCGGGGTGGGGTCGAGTGAACCGTCCAGCAGCCGGTCGAGCCGCGACTGGTGCCGGGTGAAGAACCGCATGATGGCCGATGCGTTCCGCGAAGCAGCGAAAGCGTCGCCGAGCACCAGATGAGCGTGCGCCACATGGACGTTGTCACGAATCCAGACGTTCTGATAGCCGGTTTCGGCAATGTCGGAATGCGTTGCCGAGGAAGCGCAGAACAGCCCGTTCTGCAGTCGGGGAAAGTGGAACGTTCCCTCCTGGTCCAGCATCCCGATCAGCGCGCGGACACTGTCCGGCGAGGTGAGTCCATTCGTCGACAGTTGCATCCGTTCACTCGCACTCGGTACCGCAGGAACTTGAAACGTGCTGCTCGGGGCAGTCGCTCAACGCCGGAAAAAAATCACCCAGACAGCGGCCGACAGCCCGATGAAGATCCCGATTTTGTACGAGAACGGCATGTCCGCAAGCGATCCGTTCCCCGGCGCTGCCGGGGCAGTGACGGGAGCTTGTGGCGGTTGCGGCGACGCAACCGCCCCGCCGGCGGCAGGCGGGTTCACTGCGACGTTGGCCTCGGCTGGCGCGGGCCCCTGTGCACTCCGGGCGGGACTGTCACTGCCGGTGCTGGTCTCAGAGCCGGGAGTCGACATTCCGCTACTCGGCAATTCGCCCCCGGTGGCACGATTTGAAGAGGACTCCGGGGCCGGCTCGTCCTCGAAAACAAACACCACGTTGCAGTGCGGGCATTCGGTTGCGGTTTCCGGAACACTCTTCCCACAGTTGCTGCAACTGAAGGTTGTGATCGCGGGAGATCCACCGGTGGCGGGTGCGGAGTCCGCCAGGACAGTCGTCGAAAGACAGCTGACCAGCACAAGTGCAGCGGAAAGCAGGTGGGCCCACATGATGCGACTTCCGGTAAAAGGTGCGATCTTCCATCGAGGATAACGACGCGGTGCCGACAAGGCGTAGTCCATTTCCGCTGTCTCCCGTTGCGCAAGTTGAAGCCCGCCCCGGAGACCGGGGCGGGCCTGTGCAAACCGGAGATCAGCTGTGCTGGTCAGCGAGGACCGCAGCCGCAGAGAGTGCCGGGACGGCCTACTGGGGAAGTTTCCCGAGCATGTCATTCGCCTTGGCGGTGATCTGCGATGACTGAGACATGCCGATGAGCTCATCGGCATCCTGCAGCAATTCATCGACCGTTGCTCCGTCGACCCCTTCTGCCCGCAACTTTTCGATGTCGTCTTTGATCACGGAGGCACCACTGTCGAGTTGTCCCGACTCCGCAACACCTTGCAGCCAGGTTCGGACATTGTCGCTGGCTTTGACTTCGACGGTGGCTTGCGGTTGCACGTATTCCTGTTCCGGGGAGCCACACCCCGCGACGAACAGAGGCGAGACTGCGAGGACAACCGTGGCGGTGAACTTCGTCGTGAACAGTTTCATAATAAGTACGGATCCTGCGGATGCCCCGGCCGAACAAGTCAACCCGTTCAACCGGGCAGGTTGAATGTACATCGGGCCGGGGTGCCATGCACACCGGCCCGAATCGGATGACAAGGAACTGTCGATCAGTACTCGCCGGTCGGCTCACCGTCGTCTTTGGCACCTGCCCGTTGCCACGTCAGTGCGTCGACGTTCTCGCTCACAAAGCGAACCTTGGCATCGCCCATCGCGACCTGGGCCCCCCCGGCGTGTCTGCTGCGAGTGGGATAGATGCCGTTCCGGTCAGCACACAGTCCGAAACCACCACCGAAAGCGCAGGTCCGATACTTCCAGTTTGGTGTTGCTGTCGTGTTGAACAGTGTCTGTGCAGGATACGACGCCGCCCAGTCGCTGCCACAGTTGCTCAAAGAGGCTTCGGCAGTGGGCGACAGGGCATTGCAATCCTGTCCGGCGGCCTCCAGTTCGGAGGCCGTCGCGAAGCGATGGTTTGCAAACGAGGGAGGGCTTCCCTGGCGAACGATGTCGGAGTCGCTCTCCACGCTCTGGGAGGCATCTCCCATCAGGAGTTCGCCAACCATCACGACGTTTGAGGTGCCGTCCGTAACATCGGAGAAGCGAACCTCGCGCCTCCGGTTGAACCAGCCGTTGCCTCCGTCGATCGGATGTTCTGTCCAGATCTGCGTCGTCGACCCTCCGCAGCCTGCGTAATTCACTCCGGCCAGCGACCCGCCGAAGAGCTTGTCCGACGGACAGAGCAGAACCGGGATCCTCGTGCGTCGGGCTTCGGAATTGGATGCATGATCGTAGTTCGCATCGAAATTCCACTGGTCGTAGAGAGGCTTTTGTTCCATGTAGGGGAGCGTTACGGTCCAGATGCTGGCTCCCCACCAGGAAGAGTTCCCGACTGTACTTTCGATGCGGTACTGGGACTTCGGAACCATTCCGAAACTGCCTTCGTAGCCATGGAGGGCAATCGCCAGGTTGTGCAGGTGGTCCTGACACTGGCTTTTCCGGGCAGCCTCCCGGACCTGCTGGACCGCAGGCAGCAGCAGCGCAACCAGGATGGCGATGATCGCAATCACCACCAGCAGCTCGATCAGCGTGAAACCTCGTCGTCCAGAGCTCGCATTTCTCATGACAAGCACCCCCGGGAATACAGAACAAGAAACCCGCAGAAACAAAAGACCGCGACGACATTCGGCAATTGGCCCAATGCCGCGCGGTCGACTTTGTTTAGAAAGTTTAACACATCGGGAGTGGCCGATGTAGCCGTGTTCTGCAGAACGCGAACTTCCCGGGGCAGGAAGCGAAGGTCGCATCGGTTTTGAGTGCGATCCCGGTGGGGGCGATTCAGTACCGGTAGTAATCGGGCTTGAACGGACCGTTCTGTGGGATGCCGAGGTAGTCAGCCTGTTTTTCTGTCAGGGTTGTCAGCTTGACTCCCAGCTTCTCCAGGTGCAGCCGTGCGACTTCCTCGTCCAGATGCTTCGGCAAGACATGGACGCCGATCGGATAGTTCTCGGAGTTTGACCACAGCTCGATCTGGCCAACCACCTGATTCGTGAAGCTGTTGGACATCACGAAGGAGGGGTGACCGGTTGCACAGCCGAGGTTGACGAGTCGGCCTTCCGCGAGCACGAGAATCGACTTTCCGTCGGGATAGGTGTACCGATGAACGGGCCCGCCGACGTCGGAGTCCTTCTTGACGGTCTCCTTCTTGATGTCGTTGCGATTGTTCAGGTAGGCGATGTCGATCTCGAGGTCGAAGTGACCAATGTTGCACACGATCGCGTTGTGCTTCATCTGGTCGAGGTGTTCACCGCGGATGACGTCGCAGCACCCGGTTGCAGTGACGAAGATGTCCCCCTTGGGAGCGGCCTCTTCCATGGTGGTCACTTCGTATCCCTCCATCGCCGCCTGCAGCGCGCAGATGGGGTCGACCTCGGTGACGATCACGCGGGCCCCCAAACCGTCCATTGCGTCAGCACAGCCCTTGCCAACATCGCCGTAACCGCAGACGACGACGACCTTCCCGGACACCATGATGTCGGTGGCCCGCTTGATCCCGTCCGCCAGCGACTCGCGACAGCCATACAGGTTGTCAAATTTGCTTTTGGTAACCGAGTCGTTGACGT
>CAZUXX010000242.1:252-6059 GCA_964624215.1 uncultured Planctomycetaceae bacterium | reverse complement strand
TCGCCGGCCAGAGCACCGGCATCTTTCATCACTGACTGATCCGGCCCGATTCCTCCGACGGGCCGCGCCACGGGCGGCAACGGTCTGCTCGCAGCGGTGATCGCGCCGCGGCATCGGCCTCCTCTCCATTCCATCGTCGGCCCCGATCCCGCCACGACAGCTGACCGCAGTCCCGTCTCAGCGTGAGGCCGTTTCGTCTTAGCCGGATTTTTACAGAGCACTCATCGAGGCCTCAAACAGCAGCGATAGGGTTTCGCACGCGGTCACGGAAGTTGGACGATCGCCGTCCGCAGTGGCCGCACCGCGGAGTCCCGGTCTCACAGAATCAGGAACCAGCGCTCCCGGTTGCCGTCGGTCTTCACCTTACGAAAGGGAGACTCCATGAAGCCCCGCACAGGCTTTACCCTCATTGAGCTGCTGGTCGTGATCGCCATCATCGCAATCCTGGTCGCTCTGCTTCTGCCCGCCGTGCAGCAGGTCCGGGAAGCAGCCAGAAAATCACAGTGTCAGGACAACCTGCACAACATCGGCACCGCACTGCACAACTACCACGGCACCTTCAACGCACTCCCCCCCGGCAGCATCGTGGTCAAAAGCGCCGACGGATCGACGTACAACGGCCACGGCTGGACGTGGCACGCCAGCATCCTGCCGCACATCGAACAGAAGCCACTCTACGATGCCATTCAGGGCCCCGACGGCATGGGCGGCGAACCGGGCGGCGTCAACAGCGAAAAGCAGCTTCTCGCGGGAAGTTCTGACCTCGAAATCTTTGCCTGTCCGTCCAATCCCAAGGTCAAGTCGAAGCCCGCCAAGAACGGCTACTCGACCTCGACCTACAACGGGAACATGGGAACCCGCATCGGCGATGGCAGCGACAACTGCCTGAGCGGCTCGGTATCGACCGCCGACGACATGGTGAACAAGGCGTGGGGCTGCATGAACGGCAATGGCGTGTTCTACATCAGCAGTTCCGTGCGATTCGGGGATGTCATCGACGGATTGTCCAACACGATCTTCGTCAGTGAAGTCGTCGACTCGGGTGGAGATTCCCAACTCCTGGGAGGTGCCGGCAGCGATCGCAAGTACATCTTCTCCGGAGGAGCCGACAGTAACCCGCCCACCGAGATGACCGAGTATCTGATCGCGGCCGAGGGGAACGATCCCATCAACGGCGGGGCCGAAGAAGCAGCCGGCAGCTATCACGCCGGGGGCGCTCACTTCAGCCTGGGCGATGGAGCCGTCCGCTTCCTCTCCGAAAACATGCACATGCCGACGTACCAGGCCATCAGCACACGGGCCGGACGCGAATCGCCCGGAAGTTTCTGAGCCGGCCAGCCTCCTCGACTGCGACGCTCCGCCGGCGCCCGCCCGACGGTGCCTCGCAAAGAGTCCAGGACTCCTGCCGTTCCAGGATTCCGTCATTGACGTCGTCTTTCGATCGATCTCAGGTTGAGACATGAGTGCAAACAGGAACAATTTACTGACATCTCTGTTGTCACTGGTGATGCTCGTCGCCCCCGGCTGCGGCGGCGGGACGGAAGGACCCGAGTTGGGGCACGTCGAGGGGACTGTCACACTCGATGGCAGTCCGCTCGAAGGAGTCCAGGTCATCTTTCAGCCGACCGATGGTCGCCCCGCATTCGGAACCACCGACGCGCTGGGCAACTTCATCCTCGCCTACACCCCCACGGTACCGGGCTGCAAGGTCGGTACGAATCGCGTCCTGATCGGCCATGGCGAAGGGGACGCACAGGAAGACGAAATCGAGGGGGATAATCTCGTGCAGACGCCCGGAAAACAGCCCCCCGTCATCCCCGCTCGCTACAACGAACAGTCCGGGATCGAGGTCGATGTCCAGCCCGGGGAAAACTCATTCCGCTTTGATCTGACCTCGGACCCACACTAGGCAGAAGGATCGAACCGGCTTCGTTGCGTCCATGGCGGCGTGAACGCAGGGCGGTGCAAACCGCTGTCTGCGACACGCTGCCACGATTGTTTGTTCACGATCACTCTGCAACCGACTGCAGATAGTCCAGCAGCGAGTGCAGATCGTCGACCGTCGACTCCTTGAGCAGCCCCTCGGGCATCATCGAGATTTCCTGCCGCGTGCGCACATCCACCTCCGCAACGGCAATCCTCGATTCCTTCCCCTGCTTGTCACGCAGCGTAATCGTCTCGGCATCTTCGCTTGTCACAAACCCGATCACCTGGGTGCCATCGGACATGACAAACAGCTGGGTCACAAACCCCTGTGCCAGAGACTTGCTCGGCTGCAAAATCGCCTCGGCCAGTTTCTCGCGGTTGTACGTCTTGGCCACCTGCGGAATGAACGGCCCCTTCAGCGGCTCACTCTTCTCAACCGTATGACAGTTGTTGCACGTCAGCTTTTCAAACAGATGGCGCCCGTACTCGATATCCTGCTTGTCCCGCGGCGTCGCCACACTCGCCATGACCTCAGCCACATCGAGACTGCCGATCTTTGGCCCCGCCGGTGTCGGCATCGCTTCCAGCTTCCACTCCTTCGCAATCTCTCCCGCGAGTTTCGCAATCGCGGCATCATGCGAGCGCATTGCCTCGCGGATGCGCGACTCAAACTCCCGGTGATTGATTGACCGGGCCGCTTCAAGAAGTTCCCGTTGTCGCTCGGGCGACTTCCACCCCTCCTCCAGGGACTTTCGTGCCACTCCCTTCGCTTCCGGTGAAGCATCCTTGTGGTCCGCCAGCGTCAGAAGCGCCGCATTCGCCCAGCGACTCGCAAGCCCCTGCGGTTGAGACGCCAGTCCCTTCAGAGAATCGAGATTCTTCTCCAGCAACCGTGGCTGACGGATCGTCTCCCACAGGTCATTCGTCGGAGGCTTGCGTCCAATCTCCTTGTCGAGCAGAAACAGCGTGCTGAATGCCACATGCCACGCCTGAGGATCCTCCACCCTGGTCAGCACCCGCGCCGCCCGCGACCGCAACTCCGCCGGCAGGTTCCCCAGCGACGTCACGTGCATCAGAATCTCGGCCCCCTCGGTCGGAATCGTCTTCGCCCGTTCCAGTTCACCCACGGCGACCGGAAGCATCGCCGGATCGACCTTCGCCATCGCCAGTGTCCGCTCCAGCATCCCGTCGATCTGGACGCGATGCCGCACAAGCTCCTGCACAAGAAACGCCGCCTCCTCTCCCTCGGCAGCGTCCAGCGCCTGCTTCAGAGCTGCTGCAATCCGGTCGGACCCTTCCCACGTCTCCGGCTGATAATAGGGCCCCCGGGTA
This sequence comes from uncultured Planctomycetaceae bacterium, assembly GCA_964624215.1. Lineage (GTDB taxonomy): Bacteria > Planctomycetota > Planctomycetia > Planctomycetales > Planctomycetaceae > CAZUXX01. The sequence continues at coordinate 2,801 of CAZUXX010000242.1, read as the reverse complement.
TCGGGACGCGTGCCCCAGCTGTTCCCGCTCCACTCCCCCTCAACGAAGTGCAACCGCGCCAGTGCCGTGATCAGCCCCCGCCGCCGGTTGTTGTCCCGCTCGTGTCTGAGGCGCAACAGCAACCCGTCGACCACATCGTTCCGATGCAGCGCCTGCAGCACCCGCAGCGCCCGTTCCCGTGGCGGCCCCTCCAGCCCCGATTCGTCAACAAGGGCAAAGCATGGCTCCGCCGATCCCAGCGCAATCAGAGCCTGCACAAACGTATGCGCCACGACAGGATCGTTCTCATCCAGCCGCTTCGCGATCTCACCTGCCAGATCAATGAGCTGCAGCCGCGCAATCGCAATCGCCGCCTCCAGCCTCGATCGCGGATTCTCGTCAATCAGTCCAATCGCAATCGGCGCGACAATCGCCGGATCGGCATTCACGTCTCCCGCATTCTGATCCCACGGGGTTCCCACTCCGTGACGATCACCCAGCGCACGAATCGCCAGCGGTCGAAGCGCTTCATCCTCGAGCGACAACTTCGCAAACAGACTCTGGTCCGCCCCGGCCTGCTTGAGCGTGTACAGGGCTGCCACCCGGTTCTCGATGGACAGACTGCGATCGCTCGCCACCGCGAAAATCTGCTCGCTCATCTCCTGCACGAGACCACGTCGCAACAGCGCACGCTGGGCTTCCAGCCGCCTGCGGTGACTGCGGCTGGAAGCCAGTTCGGCCACCAGTGCAGACGCCTCTACAGTGTCGTAGTCCGGCAGCCCGGTGCGATTCTCTGATGAGTCCGTCTCCCCCCCGGGGCTGTTCTTCTTCGGAGTCACCCGCACCAGATACCCGACCTCCTCCGACGCATAACGGAACGTCGCCCCTTTCCAGCTCGTCACATAGATGTTTCCCCTGGCGTCGGCATCGAGATCCGTCACACGAGTCGCCCGCACAAACTCGGTCTGATCAGGCGTAAACGTCGCTCCCGCCGGCACCAGCCGATGTCGGTAAATGACATTCCGACCCCAGTCGGCCGTATACAGGGCCTCCCCGAATCCTTCCGGGAATCCCGGCTCACTGAGGTACAGGGCTCCGCACCCGCTCCCGCCACCATAGTCCGCCAGCGGCTGCACGATCTCGTCGCCGAAGTTCATGTACAGCGTCGGGTAGCCATGATGTTCCAGTCCCGTGAAATGGTGCAGTCGAATGTCCCAGCCCCCGCCATCGTTCGTGTTGTCCCGGGTGAAACCGTTGAGCAGCGGATCCATCGCCACTTCCAGAATGTTGCGCGTACCGCGGGAATACACCTCGAGATGACTCCCGTCCGGTCGCACGCGCAGCACTCCACCGCCACGAAACTGCAACTCCGTCCCGTCTGCCCCCCGAGCCCGCATGAATCCGAAGTCGCCAATCGCCAGATACAGCCAGCCGTCGATTCCCAGCGTCACGCCGTTCGAGGTGTGATCGGCCGGACGATCCTTGAAGTCGAACGCGATGTTCTCCACGAGAATCTTCTGCTCATCGGCGATCCCGTCACCGTCCGAGTCGATGAACGCCGACAGATGCGGCGGATGCATGACGTACAACCGGTCATGGTCCCACCACAACCCGCGGGGAGAGTCGACATCCGCCACAAACAGCTTGACCTCGTCCGCACGCCCGTCCCCGTCGTAATCCTTCAACCGGTAAATCGCACCCCGCAGCGGCTCCCGGTCCAGTGAACCATTCTTGTCCACCGAGACATATACCGTCCCGTCCGGCGCAGCAGCCACGAACACCGGATACTGCACCGCCGGTGGCGCAGCAAACAGCGTCACATCGAACTCGGGAGGCACACGGACATCGGCCAGCAGCGCCGCCTCGGCATCTTTCCTCGCCTGCTCCGGGTCGACAGCCACCATTTCGTCCCCGAAAAGTCTCAGCTCCCGGATGCTCCCCCAGCCTCCGGTGTTCGACCCCAGATAGGTCACCCGGGCCAGCCGCACGCCCTCCGCATCGAACGCGAACTGATGAGGTTTGCTCCTTCCCTCCTGCGACTGATCGACAACCGTTCGCCAGTTGACTCCGTCCGAAGATGTCTCAACGGTGTACCGGTACTGTGTCTGATCCGATTCCCACACGATCTCACAGCCCCTCAACGTCTTCGGCTCACCCAGGTCGATTTCGAGCCACTGCGGAGCCGAACCGTTGGCGGCACACCACCGCGTCGCCTCATTCCCGTCGACGGCATGAGGGATGAGATTGTTCTTGCCTGTCTCTTCGCTCGAGGCCCGTGCCGGTTTCCCCTGCGCCAGATTGACCGGCTCCAGCCGGGGCTCGCGCGATCCCTGCTTGAGATACCGCGGGTCATCCAGCTTGCCGCACGCCCACAGCGTCCCCCGCGTCAGCAGATCCAGGAACTCGGCTGACCGGACCGTCTCGTTGTGATGCCCGAGAGTCGTTCCGAACACACGGCCCTTCCCGTACTGGTTCGTCCACACACAGACTTCCTCGCTCCCCGTCTCGCGGTTCTTGGCCGAGGCCAGCGGGTGAGCGGTCTCCCACACCTTCTCGATCCAGTACAGCTC
>CAZUXX010000242.1:0-242 GCA_964624215.1 uncultured Planctomycetaceae bacterium | reverse complement strand
GGGTTCGCCCAGGCAGCCGGCCAGCCCTGCATGATCGGATGCGTCGCATCGCGATTGAGCACCTCGTGCGGATAGTGGGCTCCGTGCCGCCGCGACGTCACTCCGCAGAACCTGAACCATTCGTCACGCCCGTCGCGATAACAGTGCATCGCGCAGTGGACCACCACCGCCGGAAGCCCCTCCCGGTGTGGCCGCAGGATGCGATCAACATACGCCCGGTCATTCACACCGGCGAAGCACTC
>CAZUXX010000241.1:0-6062 GCA_964624215.1 uncultured Planctomycetaceae bacterium | reverse complement strand
GTCCCAGCGCCAGGGCCGATTCACGGATGGGGCCCGGAATGGTCGTCAGTCCGGCGTGAGTGTTTCGGACGATGGGCAGCAGGCTGTACAGGAACAGGGCGGCAATCGCCGGTCCGGGACCGATCCCGAGCACCGGAATCAGAAGAACGAACAGAACCAGGGAAGGGATCGTCTGAATCACTCCCACGACCGCGAGCAGGCCCTGCCCCAGCCGCCTCGTTTTCGCTGCCACGATCCCCAGGGGAACAGCGAACACGATGGCGAAGAAGGTCGACACACCGACCAGTCGCAGATGCTCCCAGGTATACCGGACGAGCCTGGCATGGCGTGACTCGAGCGACACGTCGCTGACCTGCCCGAATTCCTGCCGCACGAAGTTTCGGGCGACAAGCGGTTCGGGAACTCCGTCAATCTTGCACCGGGCATTGAGTAACCGCATCTGGTCGTCGTCAATGGCCCCCTCCAGTTGCAGCATCGCCTCAGTCACACCGGGGTATCGCTCTTTGAGGTCGTCCCGCCAGAGGATGACGGCGTCGTATTCCGGGAAGAATCCCAGATCATCCTTCAACAGCTTGATACCGTAGAACCGGACGTCGGCATCCGTCGTGTAAACGTCCATCACATCGATGCTGCCGGCGACGAGTCCGCGGTACGCGAGGTCGTGATCGAGCCCGCGGGCGTTTTCCTGAGGGAGGCCGTAGGACGCACTCAGGCTGGGCCACCCATCTTTGCGGTCCAGAAACTCGTGTCCGAATCCGTAGCGGACCCCGGGAATGCCACGCAGGTCAGAGATTGCGTCGACGTCGGGATGAGTTTCAGCGAACCGGGGCGAGATGCCCAGAGCATAGGTGTTGTTGAATCCGAGCGGTGCACTCATCCGGATGCCTCTTTGCCGCAGAGCGTGTACAAGCTCCGCGTCGCTGCCGAGGGCATCCTGCTCCAGGATTTCCTGTCTGAGCGTGCCGGTGTAATCAACGTAGCAGTCGATCTCACCGGCCAGCAGGGCGTTCCAGACGACCGTTGTTCCCCCCAATTCCCGAGTTTGTGCGACGTGCCCGGCGCCTTCGACCAGCCGGGCGAGAATCTCGGCCAGTACGACCGACTCGGTGAACGCCTTGGCTCCGATCCGGATCTCCGGTTCGGAATCGCCATGATTGCATCCCGGTGGGACCGCGAGGAGGATGGCGGCCAGGAGACAGGCACCGGTCCAGCGGGTCATTGCATCAGCTCCGCCAGGTAACTCTGGCCGGCCGAGACAAAGTCGCTGACGAACTCCGATGCCGGCTGATGAATCAGCTCCTCGATAGTCCCCTGCTGGACGATCAGACCTCGATTCATCAGCACGATTTCTCCGGCGAGGAAGGCGGCTTCGCTCAGATCATGTGTGACGAGTACCACCGTCTTTCCCAAGGTTTCAAAGATCGAACGCAGATCGAGTTGCAGCTCGCGGCGAATCATGGGGTCCAGTGCCCCCAGGGGCTCATCCAGCAGGATGACGGGCGGATCGAGCATCAGGGCCCGCATCAGCGCGACCCGTTGTTGCTGCCCTCCCGAGAGCCGGGAGGGAAATTGATCTAGATGACCGCGGGCCAGGTGTGTCAGCGCGCAAAGTTCGTCCAGACGCTCCTGAATTCGCTGCGCGCTCCAGCCCAGATGCGCCGCGAGCAGCGACACATTTGCAGCGGCGGTCAGATGCGGGAAGAGTCCGCCGCTCTGAATGACGTATCCGTACTCGTGGCGCAGGGTCAGTCGAGCGGGGCCGCGGACATCCCGGCCGCCGAAGGTGACCTGTCCCGTCTCCGGCTCAATGAGCCCGATCAGCAGCCGCAGCAATGTCGATTTCCCGCAACCACTGGGGCCGATGAGTGCAAGAGTCCGTCCCTGCGGCACATGAAGGTCGAGCGGTCCGAGGACGCGCTGCCCGCGATAGGACTTGGACACTGACTTCATATCAAGCATGTTGCCAGCGTCAGGAATCGGACAGGTCACGTCAAGGTGAAGGGCCACTCATTCACCCAATCGCGGGCGAAAGACCGTTCTGAAACAAGCCGGCGTCTCAGGAAATCCCCGGATTGACCGGTCGACTCCTGCGAGTACATTGAAATCACCTCCGCAACAGTCAGTGTCGGCCCACACTGGCTGCGCTTCGGGAGCCGCTGGGAACGACCCGTACCAGCGGCTCCTTTCGTTTGACCGTCCGGTTGTCCTCGTGTGCTCCCGGAACACGGGTTGTCGGGACGCCGCGGGGCGGCTCCACGAGGTCCCTGCTTGCGAACGGTCGTGACAGACCGTCGCTGCACTGCTCTGTGCCGGCGATCGAGACGCTGCTCCGCAGTCACACCTCTGAAGACTTCTGATGGCGGGTGTCACTCACCAGTGGGTGTCCGAGCAGAAGACGATCGACGGGCGAAGCTGATACAATCGCACCTGATTTCGTTCCTGATTCTGTCCTCGCGCGGTATCGTCGATGTCTGATCAGCTTCCGGAGCAGAGCCGGCCGTGGCCTCTGTATCTCTCGATTGCAGCGGTGGTCATCCTGCTGGCACTGGGATTCTATTTCGCCGGGACCGGGGGAACCGGCGGCACCGATCCTGAGGAAAACCGGAACAACGTCGTCGATTTACGGGATCCCTGTGAGATCCGGCTGGAAGGCCTGCTGGCAGCCGTCGATCCCTTGCGGCTGGGCGTCAGCTCAAACCCGGCCGAGCGTGCCGCGGACCTGACTCGCTGGCGCGGCGAGTGCGCCAAGACGGACGAACAGATTCTCACCCAGACGTCCGTTTTCGAAGAGTACCTGTCGGCGGAAGAGCAGGAGCGTGTTGCCGCCGAAGCCTACTCGTCACGAGACGTCGAGCACCTGCGGACTTCGGTGCTGCTGCGTCAACTTGCAGACCGGCTGATTGCTGGCCGAGAAGACCGGGTCAGCCAGGCGGTCGCCCTGTTCAACTTCGCGTGCCGTCACGTCATTGACTTCCGCGGCGAGCCGGCCCCGGCAATGTCGCTGTATGACGTGCTGACCCTGGGACGCGGGACGCCCCAGCACCGGGCCTGGCTGTTCGTCGAGCTGTTGCGTCAGGTGCGGATCGACGGCGTGATTCTGCAGCCCCGGCCTTTGGAAGGAGACACCACCCAGCGATATGGCTGGCTGGTCGGGGTCCTCATTGAAGGGGATGAGAAGACCGACGTCTACGTGTTCGATGCCCTGATTGGCCTGCCAATCCCGGGACCGGACGAGGCGGAAGCCCAGACCCCGTTTGTTCAGCAGCCGGCCACGCTCGCTCAGCTCCGGAAGCAGGATGAGTTGTTGCGTCGCCTCGATCTGCCCGAGCAACCGTATCTGATGACAGCAGAGCGGTTAGAAGATGTTCGCGTCGGAATCGTCGGTACGAGCAGCCTGTGGGCAGAGCGTATGGCGGCTTTGGAGTATCGAACCGATCTGCGCGGCACCCTGTTTTTCGATGGTCTGGGGCCCAATCGACTGGGGCTCGGTGAGGGCAACGAGGACCGCTCGCTGCTGGCACGGGTGTCTGGTGCCGGCGAGAACGCCAACGCCTGGAGCAAGGCCGATCTCTTCGTCTGGCCGTTCCCGGCCGAACAACTGGAGGAGAGGTCCAAGTCCGAGTCGACCGAAGGGATCATGGCGGCACTGCCCGCGATCCTCGAAGGACCGACTCTCTCGCAATTGAACTGGGAGCGTTCCCTGCGACAGGGACGCAATCAGCAACTGGTCGGGTCGTTCAAGAACGCGATTTCGGTCTATCGCGACATTCGCGCGGCCCCGACGATGAGCGGTCAGTTCCAGCCGTCATTCGAAAACGACGCCACGGTCGACTTCGCCACCTACTGGAGTGCCCAGTGTCAGTACGAGATGGGTGCGTTCGATTCGGTGCGGAACACGGCGGCCACCTATCCCCCTCCTTTTATCACTCAGTGGCAACCCTATTGGGTCGATGGCATCGTCCGCCTGTTCGCCTTCGCTGCGGCGGAAATGGGTGCCTGGGAGGAAGCGGTCTTTGCTCTATCGCGCCCGGTGATCATGCATTCGCACGGCACCGCCTACCTGCTCTCGCGCTGGGCAAGACTTGGCGGGATCCGCATGGAGTCGCCTGCCGAGGGCGGCGGCCTGCCGATGCCAGCAGAGCAGCCCGACTCAGCCGCCCCGACTCAACCGGAGAGCACCGAAACGACAGACGATTCCCCGCCGGAACCTGCAGGGAATCCGCCCCCGGAGTCCGACGACAAACCAGAGCAGGAGACTGAACCGGGCAACAGCGAGATCGAGCCGAGCGTCGACGAGTCAGAGGCTGCGGATGCTTAACGCCCTTCAGAAGCGATGGTTTCTGATCGCACTCTTCTCACTGATTGGCGCCGGACTGTATCTGGGCAGTCACGATTCGGCTGACGTTGCGCGCGTCCTCGACACGATCTTTGCGGGACCACTCAAGTCCTGGATCGTGGCCGCCGTGCTGTTTCTCATGTCTGTCACGCTTGAGAGCCGACATTTCAGGCGGGCGATCCTCTCGCCGCTGCCGGTTGTCGTCGCGATCGTCATCAATATCGGATTGTTGCCGCCTGCAGCGGCCCTGTTCATGAGGTGGCAGACCTCGCCGGACTTCGCGGTCGGCCTGCTGATTGCGTGCAGTGTCCCCTGCACTCTGGCTGCGTCTTCGGTCTGGACGCGACGCGGCGGAGGGAACGATGCCGTTTCCCTGCTGGTCACCATCATTACTAATGGCCTGTGCTTCCTTTTCACGCCCTTCTGGCTGGGACTGTTTGTCTCCGAGTCGGTCGAACTCGACGCCGTCCAGATGGTTTGGCGGCTTGCGCTGACGGCCCTGCTGCCGATTTCCATCGGCCAGATGCTGCGGGTCTTCCCGCTGGTCGTCTCCCTGACGGCGCGACACAAGACCCCACTGGGAGTCGTTGCCCAGATGGCCATTCTGCTCATCGTATTCGATTCAGCCTGCGATGCCGGGGGGAGGCTCAACGGGAACGGGACGTCTGCGGGCGGGGCTCCCGACTTGCTGGCGGTGGCCACGGTGACCATCTCGTCATGCCTGCTGCACGTCGGGGCGATGGGTTTGGCGATTCTGACGGGTCGTGTGCTGCGCCTGTCCCGCTACGACCTGATCGCGGTTGCCTTCTCGTCGAGTCAGAAGACCCTGCCGATCGGAGTGCTGATCGCAACCGATGACAGCACTTTCGGAACGCTTTACCCCTGGGCCGTCTTCCCGATGCTGATCTTCCACGCCTGCCAGTTGTTCATCGACACGTCAGTCGCAGACCACTTCCGCGGCAAAGCCCCCACCCCCGTGGCCGCGAGCCCGCCGGAGAGCACATGAGCTGTCGTTGAAAGCGTACCGGGGCACAGATTCCCAAGTCGCTACAGATCCTCCGGGTTTCGCGAATCTGGGGACTTGCGAGGGGCCTCACCTGTCCGCCGGCGCTCAGACTGGTAAACTGTCAGAAGAGGATGCAACCGCGCTGCCGGTGTGTCCTGACACAAACGCAATCCCGACTTTCCATCGAGGAACGCAAAGCGATGACTCCTGCCGAAACGCTCACGCCTGAGATCGAGGCCCCCGAGAAGGCCCAGGTCGATATCGGCGAATACCAGTACGGATTTCACGATCCGACGGACAAATACGCCTTTATGTCCCGCAAGGGGCTGGATCGCGAGATCGTCGCGCAGATCTCCGAGATGAAGGGCGAACCGGGTTGGATGCGCGACTTCCGTCTGAAGTCGTACGACATTTTCGTCTCCAAGCCGATGCCGCAGTGGGGCGGCGATATGTCCGGGATCGACTTCCAGGACATCTACTACTACGTCAAGGCGAGTGAAAAAGTGGAGCGTTCCTGGGACGATGTGCCCGAGGATATTCGCAAGACGTACGACCGGCTGGGCATTCCCGCGGCAGAGAAGCAGTATCTCGCTGGCGTGAAAGCGCAGTACGAGTCGGAGGTCGTTTACGGCTCCTTGCAGGAGGACCTGGAGAAGCAGGGAGTGCTCTTCACGGATACCGACTCGGCAGTGAAGCTGTATCCCGAGCTCCTGCAGGAGT
>CAZUXX010000240.1:0-6065 GCA_964624215.1 uncultured Planctomycetaceae bacterium | reverse complement strand
CTTCGCGCGGCACACGACCCGGACCCAAATTCGGACTCTCCCCGCCCTCCACCGGAAACCTTGCTCGCCAGCCTCCGCCCTGCCTGCTAGCATCGTCAACCGCACCTCAGGCAGCGACGAAAGGTTAGCGCCGTTGTGAATGCACTCGATGAACTGAACCGACTGACCTCGGAGTTCTCCCGGACCGAGGAGTTGTTCTCCGAAGCTCAGCACGTCCCCAAGGCCCAAACCCCGGGACCCTACGCACGCATGCTTGTCCACGACAAGCATATGACCGTGACGATGGAATCCTGGCACGGCTGCAGTGTCGACGTCGACGTCCTCGACGAGAAACTCAACGGGTCCGTCTACACCCGCAAAATCCTGCTCCGCCGATCCGACAACCGCCGGCCCGTTCAGTTCGGCATCGTGCGCTTCGACTTCTCGTACGTCGACGATCAGGTCCGGTCCGAAATTCTGGCCGGAAACACCCCGCTCGGACGAATCCTGATCGAGCACAACGTCCTGCGACAGGTCGACCTCGGTGCAATCCTCAGGATCACCGCCGGACCAGGTCTCGCCAGAGCACTCGAAATCCCCGAAGGCGAAACCACCTACGGACGACTCGCGACGATCTTCTGTAACGGGCAGCCGGCGGTCGATCTCCTCGAAGTCTCCGCTCCTCTCGAGTAACCGCATCGCCATGCATCGGGCGGATGTCGCGATCATTGGGGGCGGAATCGTCGGTACCGCAACCGCCTGGAGGTTGCTGGAAAGATTCCCCGATCTCTCCGTCTGCCTCATCGAAAAAGAACACGAACTCGGCCGGCACCAGACCGGACGCAACTCCGGAGTCCTCCACTCCGGCATCTACTACCGCCCCGGAACCCTCCGCGCTGCCAATTGCCGGGCCGGCATGCACGCCATGCGCGAGTTCTGCAAAACGCAGTCCCTGCCCTTCGAAATCTGCGGCAAGGTCATCGTCGCCGTCAACGAGGAGGAACTGCCGCGGCTGGAGATGATCCGGCAGCGGGGCGAGGCCAACGGCGTCGCCTGCGAACTCATCGGTCGCGAGCAGCTCCGCGAACTCGAACCGCACGTCAACGGACTGAAAGCTCTCTACGTCCGCGAAGCCGGAATCACCGACTTCCGCGCGGTCTGCCTTCGACTCGCCGAACTGGTCGCCGGCCGGGGAGCTACCCTCCTCACCAGTGCCGAGGTGCTGCACATTCAGCGGCGCAGCAACGAGATCATCCTGCAAACCCGCCGCGGCAAAGTCTGCGGCCGATACCTCATCACCTGTGCCGGCCTCCATGCAGACCGGGTCACCCGACTCACCGGACAGACGCCACAAGCCAAAGTCCTTCCCTTTCGCGGCGAGTACTTCGATCTCCTCCCCGCAGCACAGCACCTCTGCCGAAACCTGATCTACCCCGTCCCCGACCCGCGGTTCCCCTTCCTCGGCGTTCACTTCACACGCATGATCCGGGGGGGAGTCGAATGTGGCCCGAACGCCGTCCTGGCGTTCAAACGCGAAGGCTACTCCAAAGCATCCTTCAGCCCGCGCGATCTCGCCGAAGCACTCACCTATCCCGGGTTCCTGCGGATGGCCGCACGCTACTGGCGAACTGGACTCGATGAACTCTGGCGGTCCTTCTCGAAGCCCGCGTTCGTCAAAGCCCTCCAGAGATTGATCCCCGAAATCCGCGAGGAAGATCTCACGCCCGCACCCGCCGGCGTCCGTGCCCAGGCCATCGGCCACGACGGAACCATCCTCGACGACTTCGTCATTCAGGAAGACGATCGCATCATCAACGTACTCAATGCGCCCTCTCCTGCCGCCACCGCCTCACTCAACGTGGGCAAGCTGGTCGTCGATGCCTTCGCCCGCCAATATGGTCCCGGATGCACAACGCCCACCTGACCCGAAAGACAACCCGGCTCAGGATCACACCGAACACCACACTCAAACCGCAACCGGCCCGGGACTCATGCATGCGCGCATCGCTCGACCTCAGGATCACTGCCCGGCCTGCCCTCAAGCGGCGTACTTTCTCGGAGTCCGGTGGCGACCCGGTCCGGTCGCTCTCTTCCTGTTCGCAGTCGCCTGCCTGGGGCTCACCAGCCAGACACTCCCCGCACAACAGCCCAACATTCTCTGGCTGATCGCAGAAGACTTCGGCCCGCATCTGGGATGTTACGGAACACCCGAAGTCCGCCCCCCGCACATCGACCGGCTGGCGAACGAAGGGGTGCGGTTCACCCGCGCTTACTCGGTCACGCCAGTCTGTTCGACCAGCCGCTCATCACTCATGACCGGCATGTACGCCTGGACTATCGGAGCCCACAACCACCGCTCGAATCGCGATGGCAACCACCCGCTCCCTGACGGAGTCCGCGTGCTGACGGATTGGCTGCGACCCGCGGGCTACTACACCGCAAATATCCGCCACTTCCCCGAACCGGTCGACTTCCGGGGATCGGGCAAAACCGACTGGAACTTCACCTACCGCAAAGAACCGTTCGACACCGATCGCTGGGAAGACCTCAAGGCACACCAGCCGTTCTTCGCCCAGGTCAACTTCCCCGAGACCCATCGGGGCCGTGCCTGGGACAACGCCCATCGGCAGATCCCGCAGACCGCCGACCCCGCCAAAGTCGAGTTCCCTCCCTACTACCCCGATCACGAAATCACCCGGCGTGACTGGGCTCAGTATCTGAATAGCGCCATGTCGCTCGACCGGAAGATCGGTCAGATCCTCGATCAGCTGCAGCGCGACAACCTCCTCGAGTCGACCATCATCGTCTTCTTCGCCGATCACGGAGCCGCCATGGTCCGGGCCAAGCAGTGGCCCTACGAGAGCGGCCTCCACGTCCCCCTGATCATTCGCTGGCCATCACAACTGAATCCCCCCTCGGAGTTCAAACGGGGCATCGTCTCCGACGAAATCGTCACCCTCATCGACGTCGCTGCCACCACACTCCACTGGGCCGGGGTCGATCGGCCGCAACGTATGCAGGGACACGTGTTCTGGGGGACCGATGCCGCTCCTGATCGCGAGTACGCGTTCGGCGGCAGGGATCGCGGCGACGAAACGGTCGACCGGATCCGGACCGTTCGCGACCAACGCTTCCGCTACCTGCGCAACTTCTATCCCGAACGACCCTTCACCCAGCGAAACCGCTACAAGGAGGCCACCTACCCCGTCCTGAGGTTGATGCAGCGCATGCACGCCCGCGGTGAACTCGACGACTTGCCTCACGTCAAACGGTTGATGAACCCCACGCGGCCCCGCGAAGAACTCTACGACCTCGAACACGACCCCCACGAACTCAACAACCTCGCGAGTGACCCCGCACATCGGGAAACGCTCGTGCGACTGCGCGGCGTCCTCGAAAACTTCCTCGTCGAAAGTGACGACCAGGGACGCTTCCCCGAATCGCCTGAAGCCATTGAGCAGGTCGAACGCCGACAGCGCAACAACTACGACGAAAAAATTCGAACGCTTACTCAGCAGGAGTCATCGCAGTGACACTCAACTTGACACGGAGCTTCATGCAGGGGCTGCTCGTCATCGCAGCGGGCATGCTCACCCAGGTGGCTGTGGCCCAGGCAGCCGGCACCGTGACCACCATCGCCGGAAACGGGAAGGAAGGCCACACCGGAGACTCCGGTCCTGCGACACAGGCCACTCAGGGAGAAACCTTTGGACTCGTGATCGGGCCGGATGGGGCCCTCTACGTCTGCGAGACGACCACGCACGTCATCCGCCGGGTGAATCTCGAAACCGGCGTGATCGACACCGTCGTCGGAACAGGGGAAAAAGGCAACGACGGCGACGGCGGTCCGGCGACCTCCGCCCGCTGCAACGAACCGTACGAAGTCCGCTTCGACCGGCAGGGCAACCTGTACTTCGTCGACATGAGGGCAGCCGTCGTCCGAAAGGTCGATGCCCAAACCGGAATCATCACCACGATCGCCGGAACAGGAGAAGCCGGCTTCAGCGGGGACGGGGGACCGGCGACCCAGGCCCGGCTCAAACAGCCTCACTCGATCTGTCTCGACAACGACGGCTACATGTACATCTGCGACATTGGCAATCACCGGGTTCGCAGGGTGCACCTCGAATCAGGCATCATCGAGACCTTCGCCGGGACAGGAGAGCGTCAGCCGACTCCCGACGGAGCACCCATCGCAGGGACACCGCTCAACGGGCCCCGCGCTCTCGACTTCGACGGCGATCACTCGCTGATTCTCGCGCTCCGCGAGGGCAACGCCATCTACCGCCTCGACTTGCAGGCCGGCACGATTCACCATCTCGCCGGAACCGGCAAACAGGGCTACTCCGGTGACGGGAAACCGGCGCAGCAGGCCCTCCTCGCCGGGCCCAAAGGAGTCTCTCTCGGCCCGGATGGCGACATCTACTTCGCAGACACCGAACGCCACACCATTCGCGTCATTCGCACGAAATCCGGCACGGTCGAAACCGTCGTCGGTGACGGAAAACGCGGGAATGGTCCCGACGGACCGGCTCGCAAGTGTCGTCTCGACCGGCCACACGGCGTCTTCGTCGCTGCCGACGGGACCATCTACATCGGCGACTCCAACAACTACCGCGTCCGCCGCTGGACGCCGTAGTAAACAGCCCACGCAGTACACGCGGCATCCCGGACGCCCCCGAGCGTCCGGGATGCCGGTCTCCGGCAGACAGCTGGTGCGTCGATTTGTCGACGCCTGTCGAGGCCGCTCCGGCATCGTTCTCCCGCGGCCTGACTGGCACTCGATCGCCAGTGTCTTCGTTGTCCGCCGCCGCCCGCCCACCGGGAGAATCCCCGAAACTCGCTGCTGTACTCGCACGATTCACCCCCCGGGTTCCACCGGTCCGGACGAACTCCCCTTGCCCGTGCTTTCGCAAAACCGAATAATTGACCCGCTCCGTGAGGAGTGCGGCGAGACCCCTCGCCGCGACGAGGCGTTGGCGAGGCCTCGGTGGGCACCCGTCGACAGCGCGTTTGGCAATTCGGCGTTGGGCGATTGACGTTGCCAATTCTGCTTGCCGCCGCTCGCGGCAGAAGTCAGCTTTGCTTCTCCGGCGCTCGCGCCTGCGCCGGTCTCACGAAGCAAGACCCCGCAGGACTGCCGCGGAAAACGATCAGCCGCCCGATGCCGAAGCATCGATCCCGGGATCGAAGGGAGTGCGATCGTGAGTCGTGGACAACAGATACTCGAAAGAATCTCGGCCCGGCAGGATCCTGAGCAATTCCGCCAGGAGCATTGGCAGGGCTCCTTTGCAGAATACCTCGATCTGGTCCGTCAGAATCCCCAGGTCACCCGGACCGCATACCAGCGGCTCTATGACCTGATCATGCGCGAAGGAACTTACCCGGTTGAAGGCGAGAAGGGCCTCATCCGCTACCGGTTCTTCGACGATCCGCACAACGACGGGGAAGATGCCATCTTCGGACTCACCCGTCCGCTGATGGAACTCGTCAACGTCTTCAAAAGCGCTGCCCTCAAATACGGCACCGAACGCCGCGTGCTCCTCCTGCACGGACCGGTCGGCAGCTCCAAGTCCACCATCGCCCGACTTCTCAAGCAGGGCATCGAGCGCTACAGCCATTGCGACGATGGTGCCCTCTATACATTCGGCTGGAAGGAAGACGACAACACCATCACCTGGGACCCGATGCACGGGGAACCCCTCCAGCTGATCCCCGAACGCTTCCGTGAAGAGGTCTGCGCCGAGCTCAACGAAGCTCGTCCCGACGGAAGTCACCGCGTCGAAATCACCGGCGACGTCTGCCCCCTCTCTCGGTGGTACTTCCGCGAACGACTGCAGAAGTTCGACGGCGACTGGACCAAAGTCCTCGAGACCGTCGTCGTCAAGCGGCTCTTCCTCTCGGAACGCGATCGCATCGGTATCGGAACCTTTCAGCCCAAGGACGAGAAAAACCAGGATTCCACCGAACTCACCGGAGACATCAACTACCGCAAAATCGCCGAGTACGGCTCCGAAAGCGACCCCCGCGCCTTCAACTTCGACGGAGAGTTCAACGTCGCCAACCGCGGCATGATCGAATTCATC
>CAZUXX010000239.1:4952-6076 GCA_964624215.1 uncultured Planctomycetaceae bacterium | reverse complement strand
CTCGAACGGGAAGTCCTGCTCGGCCGGGTCAAAGTCCTGGATCACGGCGACATCGTGTCCCCGATAGCGTAGTTTTTTCAATCCTCTACTGAGCTTCCCGGGTTCTTCGAACAGGTCACTGAGAATCAGCACGAGGCCGCGACGGGTGACCCTTTCGGCGACCTCGTGAAGAACCCCTGCCACGGCCGATTCCCCTGCGGGCGTCGTCTGTTCGAGTGTCTGCAGGATCTGTTTCAACTGGCTGGCCTGGGCAGAGGCCTCCAGAGTCGTGTGCAACTGATCGTCGAACACCATCAGGCCGACGGCATCCTGCTGGCGCAGCACCAGCCAGGAGAGTGCGGCGGCAACGCAGGCGGCGTAACTCCACTTGGAGAGTGGAGCCGCATTGGAGCGGTAGGCCATCGACTCGCTGCTGTCGATGATGATTCGAGCGGCGAAGTTGGTTTCTTCCTCGAACTGCTTGAGGAAGTAGCGGTCGCGTCGGGCGTACACCTTCCAGTCGAGGTAGCGAAGATCGTCGCCCGGCGTGTAGTTGCGATGTTCTGCAAACTCGACAGAAAACCCCTGCCGCGGGCTGCGATGCATTCCGGCGAGGTGGCCGGCGACAATGGTTTTTGCCCGCAATTCGAGGCCCGAAAGCCGGGCGATCGTCGCGGGGTCGAGAGCGACAGTTTCCGGGGCAGGTTCGGACACAACGACGAGCTCGGACAGGGAAGGAATCCGGGATGCAGCCTCCTCGACACACGTCGGATTTCAGAGCACAACTCCGCGATCCGCAGCCACAGGTTTCACGAGACTCCGGGGGACGCGGGCAGAATCGAGTGCGACGCCCGGGGATCTCCCTCAGATCGTCATCGACGAGAATCCGCCGTCGACGACAAGGTTGGTTCCCGTGACGAAGCTGCCGGCCCGGTTGGAGGCGAGCAGCAACACTGCGCCGGCGAGCTCGGTCGGCTCGCCGAAACGGTTCATCGGGGTGTGCCCCATGATTTTCGCGATCCGGTCGTCGGTGAGCACCTTGCGGTTCTGCTCGGCGGGAAAAAAGCCGGGAGAGAGTGCGTTGACGCGGATTCCTCGGGGGCCCCATTCGCGGGCCAGGTTTTGCGTCAGGTTGAGGACACCCG
>CAZUXX010000239.1:0-4942 GCA_964624215.1 uncultured Planctomycetaceae bacterium | reverse complement strand
AGTGGGAGAATCGCGGACATGGAGGCAATGTTGATGATCGAGCCCTGAGTCCCGTCGTCGAGCATCTGCCGGCCGAAGACCTGACAGGCCAGGCGCACACTGCGGAGATTGACGTTGAGGATGCGATCCCACTCCTCGTCGTCGATTTCGAGGAACGGAGTAGCGGAGTTGACCCCTGCCCCGTTTACGAGAATGTCGCAGGCGCGTCCCTGTGACTTGAGGGACGCGGTGATTCCTTCGAGGTCGTCGCGCGTGGTTGCGTCGGCCTGATGGAACCAGGCGGTTCCGCCGGATTCCTCGATGCCGGAGACGACCTCGTTGCCGCTGGTTGCATTGCGTCCGACGATGACGACCGCCGCCCCGGCGCGGGCGAGGGTGACGGCGATTTCACTTCCCAACACACCGGTGCCGCCAATGACGACGGCAGTCTTGCCGGACAGTCCGAACAGCTCCTCAAGATAGCTTTTCACTTACAGGCTCACTCACAGAAGGGACACGCTGACACACCACCATCCGGCACGGCTGCGTCATGCTAGGGGGGGCGCCGGCTGCGAGCAAACGAGTTGGCGGAGTTCGCGCGGAGCTGTGGCAGAGAGTTGGCGGGCCGTTCAGTCACTGAAGATATCAGCGATGCCTCCGAGGACGGAACCCTCCCCTTTGCGTGAGCCACCGGCCGAGGGGGCGTGGGCGAGGATACGGTCTGCAAGGCGAGAGAACGGAAGGCTTTGCAGCAAAACCGTGCCGTACCCCCGAAGCGTCGCCAGGAAGAGGCCTTCCCCGCCAAAGACCATCGACTTCAGGTTGCCGGCGCGCTGGATGTCGTATTCGATGCCACCGGTAAAGGCGACCAGACAGCCGGTATCGACTCGGAGGGTTTCACCGCGCATTTCGCGGGTGATCACAGTTCCTCCGGCATGCAGGAAGGCTTTCCCGTCGCCGCTGAGCTTCTGGAGGATGAAACCTTCGCCTCCGAACAACCCGGCTCCCAGCCGTCGCTGGAAGGCGATGCCGACACTGGTTCCCAGGGCGGCGCACAGAAATGCATCTTTCTGGCAGAGCAGTTCGCCATTCAGCTCGGCCATGTCAAGGGGCAGGATCTTCCCGGGATAGGGTGCGGCAAATGCGACGCGACTCTTCCCGGTTCCGTGGTTCGTGAAATGGGTCATGAACAGTGATTCGCCGGTCACCAGCCGCTTGCCGGCCGAGAGGACCTTGCCGAAGAACCCCTGATTGACCTCCGAGCCGTCTCCCATGCGGGCCTCGAATTCGATGCCGGGCTCCATGTACATCATGGCCCCCGCTTCGGCGATGACGGTTTCTCCCGGATCGAGTTCAATTTCGACCAGTTGCAGTTCTTCGCCGTGAATCGTGTAATCGATCTCGTGAGATTGCATTCCGCTTGTCCTTCGGGACTCCTGTTCACTGCAGGCGAGTGCGAGACGATACTGCGTCAACGAACGAAACGCTGCTGCGGATCAGATTGTTACCGCAGGAATTGTCAGCGGAAACCTCGGGGAGAGTCGTGTGCGGGCACTGGTGACAGGGGGCGGCGGCTTTCTCGGAAGGTACATCGTCGAGCAACTTCTCGAACGGGGGGACGACGTTCGGGTGTTCACCCGCGGTGCGTATCCCGAACTGGAACCAGCCGGGGTGGACATTCAGCGGGGAGATCTGCGAGACCCCGCCGCGGTCGAGCGGGCGTGCCGGGAGTGCGAGGCAGTTTTTCACGTTGCCGCGGTTCCCGGGATCTGGGGCCCTTGGGAGCAATACCACTCGATCAACACTCTCGGAACGCAGAATGTGATCGCAGCCTGCCGATCAGCAGGCGTCGCGCGGCTGGTGTACACCAGCTCTCCGAGCGTTGTCTACGACGGCAGACCTCACGAGAACGCGGATGAATCCCTGCCGTATCCGGAGAGTTACCTGTGCCACTACCCGCACTCCAAAGGCCTTGCGGAGCGGGACGTTCTCGCGGCGAATGAATCCGGTCGGTTGTTGACGGTGGCATTGCGGCCGCACCTGATCTGGGGGCCGCGTGACAACCATCTGATCCCCCGGCTGATTCAACGGGCGCGGAGCGGTCGGCTTCGCCGCGTGGGAACGGGAGAGAACCTGATCTCGATGTCCTACGTCGAGAACTCGGCGGCGGCACATCTGCAGGCACACGATGCTTTGGCGGAGACGGGGAAGCCGGCCGGCAAGGCGTACTTCATCAATGAGAAAGAGCCGGTGACTCTGTGGCGATGGATTGATGAGATCCTGGCGCTGGCGGAGGTTCCGCCGGTCAGGAAGTCGCTGTCGGCGGCCTCGGCACGACGGATCGGAGCGGTTTGCGAATTGGTGTATAGGGTCTTGCGACTGCCCGGGGAGCCGCCGATGACACGATTCCTGGCCAGCCAGCTTGCGCAAAGCCATTACTACGATACGACCGCTGCCCGACGGGATTTTGGGTACAGCGAGATTGTGAGCGTGGATGAGGGGATGCGACGGCTGGGAGAGGACGTCCGCAAGCGGGGCCTGTAGATCGACTCCGGCGAAGGGGCTTGAGCGCGACGGGGTGTGATGGAACAGGAGTGAGAACGACATGACCCGGACGCGTGTGCGGGGCGTCCGGGTCATGGAAGATTCAGTTCGTCTCGTGACGGATCAGGCGTCGTTGGCACCGGGAACCGGAGACGCGCCGGGGCGGTCCGACTCGGCCGGCGGTTTCGGTCCGGCGGGAGTCGGGCCGGCGTCCGGCACGGGACGGCCGGTCTCGTGGGGAGCGACCTGCGTTCCGCACGAAGCGCAGTTGCCGGTGGCACAGCCACCGGGGCAGGTGCTGCAGCCGTAGCTGCAGTTCACCGGACAACACTCCTGCACGGGCACGACGCGGCAGACCTCGTAGGGAACCTGGCGTGCGACACACCGGGCCACCATGCGGGTCATGGTCAGCGGTTCTTCGCGGCAGACACGGCGGGCGACCCTTCGGCTCACCGTGTAGGGGACGACTCGCCGGGTGCAGTACGGGACGCGGCGGGTGCAGGTTTCGGTCACCATGCGGCAGGTCCGCACGGGGATGCGACACGAGCGAGTCTCGCACACCATCCGACAGGTCCGGTAGGGGATCTGGCAGGACTGCGTTTCGGTGACCCACCGACAAACGCGGACGTTACAGGTCACCTGCTCGGGCACCATCCGGCAGACGGTTTGCGGAACCTTCTCGACGATGGTCTGCGGAACGTAGCGACAGACCTGAACCGGGCAGGACTGACGCACCACCTGTGGGCAGTAGGTCGTGACCGGGACCTGGCATTCGACGACCTGCGGACACCAGACTCGGCGGCAGACCGTCCGTCCGGGGCACTGCACCATACACATCCGGGGCACTCCGCAGGGATCGGGCACCATGCGGGGAACGACGGGCCCGGGGATGTAGTGCTGCTGGGTCACCCATTGTCCGACGACGCGGCGGACTGTCCGGGTGGTCGTGACTGGCCGCATGACGGTGTAGCAGCGTTCCTGCTGGATCGTTTCGACGACTGGCCGCATGACCGTGCGGCAGACTTCTCGTTCGACAGTTTCGGTGACGGGGCGCATCACGGTTCGGGTGACCGGCTGGTCTTCCCAGACCGGGCGCTGCACCTGCCAGGTCTGTTCCCGGTAAGCGGTTTCCCAGACGGGCCGCTGCACTGTGTACTGATGTTCGCGGTAGCTGGTTTCCCAGACCGGTCGCTGGACGGTGTACTGCTCTTCGCGCTCGGACGTTTCGGTGAGGGTGCGGTAGCAGGTTTCCTCGACGTCTTCCCAGACGGTGTCGTACACGACGCGAGTGCAGGTGTACTGCTGAGGTTCGTAGACGGTCTCGTAAACGGTGCGATAGCAGGTTTGTCGCTCGACCCGACAGGCGGTGTAGCACGCCGTTGGTGCGCAGCAGCTGACAGGACAATGGACATAACGGGCTGCACCACAGAACCAACCGGCATCAGCGGAACTTGTCGCCGCCACTAATGCGGTCACAGCCCAGACGAGGTATCTCATCGGTTCACTCTCCAAGCGGCTGACCAGGATGGGAAACGGGGTCAATACCGTGGTCTGCCATGCTGCCAGCGCGCGCGACGCGGAGCAATCGTCTTGTCGGAAAAATCCGGCGGAACCCGACGAATCAGCGCAGACCGACCGGTCCAGTTTCCCAAGCTTACGCCGGCTACCGCCTGAAGCGTGCAATCCGCGTCAAGCCCCCAGGTTCTTCACGTTGACGGGGCACAACAAACTCGCAGCACCGCCACAGTTTCGCCAGTTTACTGGCGGGGCAGCCGGGCCGGCCCGTGTGCTGAGCGTTGCAAGCTGCAGGAGAGAATCAAACGGCGTGTGTCAGGCAGCGGCAGCGGTCGAGCGCTCGCGTCCGAGCCCCGCCTTGACGGGCAGGCGAAGTCGGAAGGTACTGCCGCATCCGGGGCCATCGCTGCAGGCTTCGAGCGAACCGCCGTGGTCCTGGACGATCCGGTGGCTGATGGAGAGGCCGAGCCCGGTTCCCTGCCCCGTTTTGCGCCGTGTGAAGAAGGGCTCGAAGATATGAGCGATGACGTCGGGAGTCATGCCGGCGCCATCATCGGTGACAGCAATTTCGAGCCATTCCGGCCCTTCCGACATCGAGATGTGCACCCGTCCCGATTCATCGGTGGCCTGCAGGGCGTTGGCGACGAGATTCAGCACGACCTGCTTGACCTCGTCCCCGTTGATCCAGGCGTAGCGCGGGGTGGGGTCGCTCAATTCGATCTTGCGGCCACGGAACTGACCGAGGTGACTGACCATCGAGATTACTTCCTGGACGATGGCGGTCACGTCGTACTGATTGCGTTCGGAGTCCTGACCGCGGGCGAAGTTCAAGAGTTTCTCGGTGATTTGCCGGCAGCGTTGCGACTCCTTTTGCATCATCTCGAGGTATTCGCGGATGACGCCG